>JABSRR010000052.1 GCA_013215025.1 Pseudomonadales bacterium | reverse complement strand
GCCGATCAGCTTGAGCTAACGCTTAAGCAAGCGTTGCAACACGCTGATGCAGCAACCACCATTCGAACCCAGCTGGGTGGGCTAAACTTACATCACCTATACTGCAATCTACTCGACTGTTAGGCTTTATTAATCGGCCTACTTTTAAGCAAGCTCTCTTATTGGTAAGCCTTTATTAACAGGCCCGTTTATTGATAGGCCTTTTCGTTAAAAATCTTAGGTCCTTCATAAGCAGATCCCTCGCTAGCAACAAAGCTTGGTAAAAGTACACTATCGTTGACTGGCGAGATTAAGTCATAAAAAAAGCCCGCCGAAGCGAGCTTTATATGTGGCGCAACTGTGTATTAATTGAGCTTTAACTCAAATACGCTTGTAGTGCCAGAGACTTCATTTCCCACGGCAATAAAGTGCTTGCCAAGCTTGCTGAAATATTCAATTGATTCGGGGCCTAAATCACCTGCTGCAGGATTATAGCTGTCGTCATCACAATCGCCATCATCAACCGTAGTACAAACATCAACATCAAAATTACGATTATTAATATAGTTTAGATACACTGGCTGTGCTGGATTAGAAACATTATAAGCCGCAATACCACCATGACGCTCTAGACCAATAAAGGCAATTGTCTCACCATTAATCACAGCAATTTCAGTAGCCTCGGGCTCAACTCCTTTATCATCTGAACGGTTATCGTTAGATTCATCAGATAGATTGTTATCGTTAGTCATATTCCAGTAGCTTGATGTATTCGCTCGTCGTGCTAGCTCATCGCCACTGTCATAGACAAGTTCTGTCTCTAGATTCCAGATTGAAAATGAACGTGCGCCGAAAGTCAAAATATCATCGCTAGCTGCAATTGCTGTGTCGGTATCGGCATAAACCACTTTGATACGACCAACAGAGTTATCTTCATCAGAGATATCAAACGCGCCACCTGATGATGCGCTTAAAGGATGATCGCTGGCTACATTTTCTAAGTCTGCGCCACGTGCCTCATCAGTATAAGAGATACAATCATCGACTTCGTTCTGGTATTTAACGGCGTCTTCATCGTCGCCGCCAGGCTGAAACTCATCACCATCCCAGCTTTGACCTGCTGCATCACAGACAGACTGCGTGGTTTCGTAAATATACTCGCGACCATCACCTTCGTTGGCAGAGATAATATAAGATTGACCGCCAATCTCGAATGCCGAAATTGCATCAGGCATATATAGGCCAACCAACTGAGGCACAGACTGTGGAGAATAGTTACCGTCTTCATTGGTAAAATCAAGTTTAGCTTCACCATCCCAGCGCTTGGTACCTAAGCCTTTCACTGATTCAATTTCACCTGAAGCAATGTCGATAGTCATAAAGGCATTATTTTCCTGCATGGCAACAACCGCTTTATTATCTGCGGTAATAGCAATATATTCTGGCTCAAGGTCTTCGGCAACCGATGCACCTTTAGGGCTTGGTAAACGAACGCCATCATCTTTTAATTGCGCTGCTTGGTTATTAAGCTCTGCAAAACTAACCTGAGTAATATCTGCGGTGTCTACCGTTAATCCGCTTGATAGGTCAACAATCGTCACTGAGCCCTCTGGATCAATGGTATATTCACCATTCGGCTCGCCTTCATTGGCCGCCAAAATATAACGAGCATTGTCAGTCATGCTGACCATGTCTGGCAATGCACCCGCCTCGAAAGTCTCAATTAATGCAAGCGTGTCGCTTCTATATAAAGCAATAACACCATTCTCTTGTTTATTGTCATTTTCAAATACAACCGCAACAACGCCCTGTTTAGCAACGACGGAGTTTGCAGCGCCTAGGTTTTTACCTGACTTTGCCGCTGCGCCATTACTCGTTAAGCTAGACGTTTTATTAACCGCAGTTCCGGTAAAGTCTAAAACATCAACTGCTGAGCTTTGCGAGTTTACAACGTATAACTTATCGCTACAGCTGTCGTAAGATACAATTTCTGCAGCCGAGCTATCAAACTCAGCATCGGCAACATAGCTGCCCACTAGCTCGAAGCTCAATCCCTTAACATCATCAGCATCGGCATCAGCATTGGCCAATACAGTTTCTACACACTGAATTTCAAGCGCAGCAATCGTATCGACCACTGCATTAGGGTCATTATTATCATTATCACTATCGCTGCATGCCGATAAAGCAACAGCCAACGATAATGCGCTTAAAGTTTTGTTATTGAGCATATTCACTACGCTACTCCCTCAAGGTTATTACTAAACGAGAGGCATGGTAGTGAAAACAGATGACAAATAGGCTACAAAAAAATGATACTTTTATTGCATATGCATGAAGAAAAATTGCTCTGTCACATCCCTGTCACAAAGCACGTCATTAGAAAATTTTTTTGAGGGGGTTAAGCGTAGTAGGCACTAAAAACCGACATAAAACGCTCTAGTTCAGCCGCCGGTAAATCGTTCACACCTGCAGCGGCAGCTCTACCGCCACCGGTTGGAAACTGTGCGACTATCTCATTAGCGCCCTGCTTGTTATTTAAAGGTGCTCGGATGCTTACCAAATAATTACCATTGGCTTTTTCAGTAAGCACGGCATGTGCGCGATCGGGATTATCGTTAGCTAAATCGTTTGAATATACGCCTGAAACACGACGCGCCCATGATTGGTTAGGTAAAATAAAGACCGCAGACGCTTTATCATGTAATTCTGGCGAGATGCTGTGCACATATTGCATATCATCCTGATAACCCTGTGTTAACTTATCGAACACCGCACGGCTCTGCTGCATAAAATCCAGCGGCGAAGAAAACTGCACTAACTCGCGGTAAAGCTGCTCGGGCGCAAAATGTAAATCCTCCACTGCCGCACCGTAGCCGTTATAATTGATCAATATACCCAGCTGTTCGAGGCTATCGATTTGCGCATCAGACAATGCGGTAGTTTTAGCTAAAGCTCGTGCACTCTGCTTTAAATTATCACCAAACGCTCCGGTAATTGCCCACTCTATATATTGGCTTTTTAGGTAGCCATTGATCAAAATTGCAGTGCATACATTGGCATCTAAATTAATCAGGGCGTTTAGATTTTTATGCTGCGGGATATCACCAGCATCGTGATGATCGCAATAAAAAACCTCTGCCCCATTGTTCAATATTGCATTCAGTGGATCGATATTTTTTTTCATTGAGATATCTAACACGGTGACTTTATCACCCTCAGCAGCAGAGACTTGCTGCAGCAGCTGTATATCGCGTTTTACCCCAGTGACTAACTGACTTGTTCTTGGCTCTGCAAGCCGAAGCTGCACCAGCGCGCAAATACCGTCGGCGTCGCCATTGAATACATCATAATACATAGATTGACCCTTTGATGAAAATTTGTAATTGCTCACTTAATGAGACTTCACCTCATTGCTTACAATGCGTTAGAGATTTCAAAGTATGCGCTATTACAGCGACAAACGCTTGAAAATAAACTCTGGTATAGATTTTATAATGAACATAATCAGCCACCAAAATCTCGGCAAATAAACCTCCGATTTTCCACCAGCGATGGCGTGAGCGATACCCTCTGCTATATCTTCAGGCTGCGCCCAAAGCGGACCCGACTTATCAATACTGTCAGTCATAGGTGTATCGACAAAGCCCGGCTTAATGGTTAAGACGTTGACATTGTACTTAAATAAACGCGCGCGCAAGCCTTGTAAAAACGTAGTCACCATAGCTTTAGAAGTACCATAAACATAGTTACTGGGACGTCCACGATCACCGGCGACAGAACTGATAACGGCAATAGTTCCGCTGCCTTGCTGTTGCATCCGGTTAGCTAATAAAGTTAACAAAGCTAGCTGGCTAATACCGTTAACCTCAAGCACCCTTAATGCATGCTGCCAATCTTTTTCAGCCTCAGCTTGATCACCTAGGATACCCTGCGCCATTAGGATAATATCTACTTTCTCGAGTGCTTGAAAGGCAGCCGACAAGCAATCATCAAACAAGGTTTGATCCGCTAAATCTACAGCATAGGTATCTACCTTAAACGCACCGCGAATCTTCAAATCCTGTTTTTGCATCTGCAATTTTTTTTCATCTCTTGCCACTAAGAAAAAGGATGCTCGATGCTTTTGCGCATAGAGTTTTGCACATGCGTCAGCTATAGCTGATGAGGCGCCGATAATTAAAATATTCATGCGGTAATATCCTTAGCCTTTGGTCACACGCTGCCAAAAATCAGATGTAATATTGGCGTCACGCAGCTGCTCTAGCTGCTGCCATTGTGGATAAGCCTGTTGAAACAATTCAGCGGACATGCGCGCATCTTTTGCTGGATACAATGCACCACCTGCTGACTTAACGATTTGATCAAGTCGAGATAATAACGTTAAGGTTTTCTTACCCTGAAACGGAAAGTCAATCGCGAGATTTGCACCAGGGCGTGAGAATGATAATAGTCCTTTAGACGCAATATCACCCATGGTTTTTAACACCACTAAGAATGAGCCAGAACCCGAATCAGCAATCGTTTGTAATAGTTCGCGCATTGCAGCTTCCGCCTGCGCGGTCGGCACAATACACTGATACTGTAAAAAACCCGCACGGCCGTAAATCCGATTCCACTGCAATATGCTGTCTAAGGGGTAAAAGAATGGGTCAAAGTGTTGTGTAAATTGTTTTTTTATAGCTCTTTGCCGAGCGTAATACAGCTGATTAAACAGCTTTACACTCAGTCCATTCACCAAAGATAGCGGCGGCGTGAACGGTACTGTGTGTCTCTTTTGTGGAAACACTGACAGCGCCTTGCTGCTCAAATCATTTGTCTCTTCAACATGATTACCGCGCAGAAAATGGCCGCGCCCCAAGTCTGAACCTTTAGCCGAGGCATCCAGCCAAACAGCTGTGTATTCAAAACTTTCGGCAGACTCTTTTGCCAGCACAAAGAATTCATCAAGGTTGCGATATTTAATCGACTCTACATCAATCATCATCGAAGTAATGGGTTTTAGCTGAATTTCAGCCCAGCTAATAAAACCGGTCAAACCTAAGCCGCCAATTGTGGCGTAAAAAAATTCTGTATTTTCTGACTCACTACACAATAGTCGCCTGCCATCACTTCGACAAAGTTCAAACTGCAGCACATGGTTTCCGAATGACGCGGCTGAATGATGGTTTTTTCCATGCACATCGTTGGCTATTGCACCAGCCACGGTGACAAATTTGCTGCCAGGAGACACCGGTAAAAACCAGCCATGCGGCACAACTAAGGCCAAAATGTCTGCAAGGCTAACTCCAGCTTCCATTTTTAATATGCCAGAGGCAGGGTCAAAGCTGATAAAACGTTTCAGCGCTGCAGAACTAAGCAAAACGCCTTCACTATTAAGACAGGAGTCGCCATAGCTACGACCCATGCCGTATGGCAGAAAGCTGTGCTGCGGCAAGTCAGTGTCGAGACTGGCTAACTTTTGCAGTCGCTGCGGTTTATGCGGGTAGTTACCCCAAGAAAATGACTGACGCATCATATTCACTCAAAGCGTAAATGCTTGGGTTGCAATATAAAAAATTGCGCCAATCACTAGCCCTATAGCTAAGCTTAGGCGATCTTTAACTGCAAACACAATTGGGTCATCGTGCATGCTGCCACGATGAGCTAACAGCCATATGCGACTGACCCAAAATAATAAGATCGGGCATATAAGCCATAATAATGCGGGTGACTGATACAATATACGAACTTCAGGGCTATGCACATACAGCGCCATCACCAATACCGCAATATAGCCACTAGCCGCACCTAGCGAAGCAACCATCGATGCATCGCTTGCATAATAGCCGCGACCAAGCACGGCATGCTTGCCATCTTTTTGCATGTCTACTAATTCAATATAGCGCTTGAGTAATGCCAAGCTCAAAAATATAAACATTGAGAAAGATAATAGCCAAAACGAAAAGTTAGCACTGACTAACACTGTACCGGCAATGATACGCATGGTGTATAAGGCAGCCAACACCACTGTATCAAGCATCACGATTTGCTTTAAATAAAAGGAATAGAACAAGGTAATCAAATAATAAACCGTCAAGGCAATCATAAAATCAAGATTGCTGAACATCGCCAGGCCATATGCCATAAGCAGAAAACACGGCATCATCATTATGCCGTGTGCAAGCGGTATAGTGCCGGCTGCGAAAGGACGTTTTGACTTGCTACTGTGCTGCCGGTCGGCAGCTAAATCTAACAAATCGTTTAAAAGATAAACACTAGAAGCGGCTAATGAAAATGCAAAAAATCCGAGCACGGCCATCTGCCACGCTTGTGCAGAAAGCCACATATGCGCCGTAAACAGCGGTACCAATAACAACGCATTCTTCACCCATTGATGGACCCGAATCGCTTTTGCGTAAGTCAGCAAAGTTGGCTTCTGCGTTTGAATATGATGCGTGTTAGCACAACGTTTTGCCGCCTGCTGCAGCAGTTTTTCTGAGGGTGATACCACAGTTGCACGTTCACTCTCAGCCCACACCGCCAAGTCAACTGTGCTATTACCGAGATATTCAAAACCGTTGGGAAAGTGTTGCTGCAATAATTGACGCTTTTTACTGCCGGTTAAATTGATATGTCCGTCACTGGCAAAGATACCATCAAAACATTTAATAAAGCCGCTCACTCGATTGGCAATCAGTTCATCCGCACCGGTGGCCAAATATATATGATGGCCCGCGCTGCGGCAGTCTTTTATATAAGTTAATACGTCTTGGTTATAAACAAAGTCTTTAGCATCAAAATCGATCACATTGACGATTTGCTGCTTAAAATAAGCCTTCCCCTTGAGTAGCCATAACGGCAATAGCAATAGGTACCAACAACGCTGTTTTAATAACAATAACAAGCATTCAAGCAAGGTATCTGTTTTCACCAGGGTACCATCAAGGTCAACAATAATCGGAATTTTTCCCTGCTGTGGGTCAGGTCTAGCTGTCATAGATGTCCATTAGTGGTTAGTTACCGTCAGTTGTTAGTTACCATCAGTTTATGGCCGAGGCCATGCATGAGCAAAATCACAACCATGCCCAATAATACCGCAAACCACAAGGTTGCAATGCGACAAATTAAGGTAATCGCAGTCGCTGCTGCCAGATCAAAACCAAGTAATTTTAACAGTATAATCATGGTTGCTTCGGTGCCGCCTAAGCCACCCGGTAAGAATGCAAGCGCACCGATAATAATCGCTAGTGCATATACTGCCGCGGCGCTNGCCAGTGCATCAAGATTAATGTCTACAGGCTGGTAAACTTGCATTACATAGAAGAGACCCAAGCCTTCTAAGCCCCAAGCCAAAACACCNATAGTCAGCCCCANCAGAAAGGGCTTTATCGCCAATAATTGATTAGCGCCTGCTAAGGTGTGCGTTAAAAAAGCAATAAGCTTTGTGATAAAGGCAGGTAGGCGTGCAAACCAAGGCTGTTGCATGACCTTTTGCCAAGGTGTTTTTACCACAGCAATACAAACAATAATGATGACACCTGCAGCAATCGCCGCCAGCTGCGCCACGCTAGAGTCGCTAAACAGGCTTAGGCCAAACATAGCTAATATCAGCATCGCCAGTAAATCAATAATACGCTCAACCAGTAATGCAGCAAAGCTGGCTTGGTGCGTCACGCCTTGCTGCTTGAGATATAAGCCGCGCATCGCCTCACCTGCCTTACCAGGCGTCATGGTTAATGCAAAACCCGCAATATACATTGCAAGGTGTCGCCCATGGGGTAGCCTTGGCTGGCCTAAAAACGCTATATATGCTTGCCAACGCCAATAGCGAAGCAAGTAATTAGCTAATGACAACAGCAGTATTATCAGCCAGGTAGATTTAGGTAGCTGAGTAATGGCCTGCAGGGTAGCAGCACCGCCAGAATACAAGCTGACCGCAAAATACAGCAGGATGGCGAGCAGAATACTAATAATGGTGGAGCGGATCAGCTTATTCACAGCGCTTTATTATTATCAAATGCGCATTCTACTGAGATAAGTGCAATTAAAAAAGCGGCTTAACGCCGCTTTTTCCTTTATTGACTCATTGTGTATGAATATTCTAGGTATATTGCGCGAAAGCTACTTTAAACGAATAAACGCTTTATTCTGTTCATACACACGCTGGCCTATACCGGACACATTCACCAATTGCTCAGCTTGAGTAAATTTACCGTGTTGGTCACGATAAGCGACAATTGCCGCGGCTCTTTTCTCGCCAACGCCCTGCAATTCATGCGCTAGTGTATCTGCATCCGCTTGGTTAATATTAACTGGGCCTGCAAATGCAGAGGCAGCTACTAAGATACTGCTCAGTAATACAGTTTTAACAATCATTGTCATTTCTCCTTTGTCATCATGACCATCAAAAAATAGCTGAGAATTGAAGGATTGCAAAAAATGGCGAAAAAAAACTCGCCGCAGCGAGTTTTTACCAGAAGCAGAATACGCTGTTGACTAGCGCATGCTGGCGTTGATTTTTGCTAAAGCCTCAGAACCTGGGCACAACTCTTGTTCACCGAGCGAGTTTAATGACTGCGGTACCGTACTGATTGTCTCGTGAAACTCTGCACTCTCAGTATCGACATAGATTAAACCGGTTAAAATTTCATCTTTTGCCTGAGCCTCGGCAACCGCGTTAATCGCTGAAATGCGGTCGGTTGGATCCCAGCCTTCTGCCAACTTTTGCAGCTGCACTATTGAACCGTCGTGCATAGCAACAGACTTCGCCTCACCTTCAGCATATTCAGTGGTGATTTCTTCATGCATGGGCACAAAATCAATCGTTGAGGTAGCCTCTAAATGATCACGTACATAATCGTAGGCCTTGGTAGAACCTGGATTATTGTTAAAGGTGACACAAGGAGACACAACGTCAATAAACGCAAAGCCAGGGTGAGCCATAGCTGCTTTAATAAGTGGGACTAGCTGAGCCTTATCACCCGAAAAAGATCGAGCAACAAACGTCGCGCCAAGCTGCAGCGCCATCGATACCAAGTCAATCGGTGAGAACGGGTTAACCGAGCCAGCTTTAGAGGTTGAGCCCTCGTCAGCCGTAGCAGAATCCTGGCCCTTGGTTAAACCATAGCAGCCATTATTCTCAACAATATACATCATGTTCAAGTTACGACGCGTGACGTGAGCAAATTGGCCCATGCCAATAGAGGCCGTGTCACCGTCACCTGAAACACCAATATATTTCAAGTTACGGTTGGCCATATTGGCACCGGTTGCAACAGAAGGCATACGTCCGTGAACCGAGTTAAAACCGTGCGAGTTACCTAAAAAATAGGTTGGGGTTTTTGAAGAGCAGCCAATACCCGACATTTTAGCCACTTCATGCGGGGCAATAGACATCTCAAAGCAAGCTTGAATAATCGCATTTGAAATAGAGTCATGGCCACACCCAGCACATAAGGTCGAAATTGCGCCCTCATAGTCTTTTTTGGTAAAGCCCAGTTTGTTTTTAGGCAGATCAGGATGGCGAAAAGCTGGCTTAAAATAACTCATGACGACTGCTCCGCAACTTTAAGCTGAGTGACATTGCTAACGGGGTTTAGATGGGCTTCAATTTGACTTTGAATATGCGCAGCTGTAATTGGCATGCCGCCAAACTCCAACACCGAAACCAACTTACTCGGCACGATATCAAATTCATTAATCACTAGCTGACGCAGCTGTGCATCACGGTTTTGCTCAATCACGAACACTTCATCATGATCATCAATAAAAGCTTTAACGGTATCGTTAAATGGGAATGCTTTCACACGTAATGCATCTAACTGAATACCTTTATCTGCAAGATAATCAAGTGCCTCTAGCGACGAATCAGTAGAGGTGCCGAAGAAAATCACACCACGATTAGACTGATTAGATGCTTGGTATACCTCAGGAGCAGGCACAACATCTTTCGCGGTTTCCCATTTCTTTAACAGACGATTCATATTTTTGACGTATTCATCGCCGTTTTCAGTATACACTGCATACTCATCACGCGAGGTACCACGTGTGAAAAACGAGCCCTTAGTTGGGTGTGTACCTGGGTATGTACGGTAAGGAATACCATCGCCATCAACATCAAGATAGCGACCAAAGCGTTGCTGCATGTTTTCTAAATCATCATGAGTGAAAACTTTACCACGATCGTAGGCACGGCTATCGTCCCACTCAAGTGGCTCAGACATATGGTCATTCATGCCTAGATCGAGATCAGTAAGCATAATCACCGGCGTCTGCATACGCTCAGCAATATCAAAGGCTGCCGCAGTATGATCGAAACACTCTTTGGGGGATGCTGGGAATAATAAAATATGTTTTGTATCCCCGTGCGACGCATAAGCGGCCGCCACGATATCTGACTGCTGAGTACGTGTAGGCATGCCAGTGGAGGGGCCTGCACGCTGCACATCAATCAAAACGCTAGGGATCTCAGCAAAATAGGCCAAACCTAAAAACTCTGCCATCAGGGAAACGCCTGGACCTGAGGTTGCAGTAAACGCACGCGCGCCATTCCAGTTTGCGCCAATTACCATGCCAATCGCAGCAAGCTCATCTTCAGCCTGCGCAATAGCAAATTTATTTTTACCCGTCTCTGGATCAACCCGAAGCTGCTTGGCATATTTTGTAAATGCGTCAACAACAGAGGTTGAAGGGGTAATAGGGTACCAGCCAGCTACCGTTGCACCAGCATAAACCGCGCCGAGGCCGCAAGCAGCGTTGCCTTCCATAAGAATTTTGTCACCAACAACATCACGGCGTTCTAAACGAACGGAACATGGGCAGTTATAGTGTGCTTTGGCATAATCAAAGCCAAGCTCAAGCGCTTTAATATTGGCAGGAATCAGCTTTTGTTTTTTAGCAAACTGCGCCTCAACCATATCGGTTAGCACTTTCCATTCAATATCTAACAATGCTGCCAAGGCACCAACATAAATAATATTTTTAAACAGCTGACGCTGGCGAGGATCGGTATACTCGCGTAAGCACATTTCTGTTAGCGGTACGCCAATATAGTTAACATCGTCACGAATTAGCTGATTAGGTAGTGGTTTAGTACTGTCATAAAAAAAGTAACCACCGGGACTTACCTGAGCAACATCGGCTTTGTATGATTGCGGGTTAACCGAGACCATAAAATCGCAGCCTTCACGGCGGCCAATATATCCCTTTTCATTTATGCGCACTTCATACCAAGTAGGCAAACCTTGAATATTCGATGGGAATACGTTTTTTGGTGAGACCGGAATTCCCATGCGAAAAACGGCTTTTGCAAACATTCCGTTCGCAGAAGCCGAACCCGTTCCGTTAACGTTTGCAAATTTAATGACAAAATCATTAACTGCTTCGATTTTCGGCGTTGAATCTTTGACTGCTACATCTGACATCTTGATTACCTTAACAGCGCTTTAGCTGTTGACCTGTTGACCGGCCTTTGTTGTCTCATAAAAGAATTTTTGCATATCCCAAGCTGAGGTTGGGCAGCGCTCTGCACATAGACCGCAGTGCAAACACACATTTTCATCTTTCACCATGACACGCTCGGTAGGTAAAAGCTCAGAAACCTGCAGGTTTTGATCGAAGTTCGTCGACGGGCCAGACAATGTGGCACGCAGCGCTGATTCGTCATCTTGATTGGGTACAAAGCTGATACAATCTGTCGGGCAGATATCGACGCAGGCATCGCATTCGATGCAGGTCTTCTCAGTAAAGACTGTTTGTACATCGCAATTTAAACAGCGCTGTGCTTCTGCAAAACCTTGCTCTTTCGAAAAGCCTAATTCAACTTCGGTTTTCAAACTCGCTAAGGATTTCTTTAAATCTTCAAGTGGAACGATATAGCGCTCGTCAGTATTAACACCGTTATCATACGACCATTCGTGGATACCCATTTTGGTCGACCAAATAGAGGTATTGGGGCCTGGACGATCATCTTTAATACTGCGACCGTTTAGCATCAAATCAATGGATAGCGCAGTCTGGTGACCCTGCGCAACGGCTGTGATCACATTCTCAGGGCCTAGCGCGGCATCGCCAGCGAAGAAAACGTGTGGCAAAGTCGACTGGAAAGTTTCGTTATCAATGACTGGCATGTCCCACTTTCCAAACTCAATGCCTAGGTCACGCTCAATCCAAGGAAATGCGTTGTCCTGACCGATCGCCATAATTACATCATCGCAGGCAATTTCGACAATTTCACCTGTTGGGATTAAGGTACGCTTACCGTTATCGTCGTATTCTGCACGCTGCTTTTCAAATTGCATCGCGACCAATTTACCATTTTCGGTAATAAACGCTTTCGGTGCATGATTATCAAGAATAGGAATGCCTTCATGCTGAGTATCTTCGATTTCCCACGGTGAGGCTTTCATATCAGAAAATGGTGAACGAACCGCAACCGTCACTTCTTTTGCACCCAAGCGCAGCGAAGTACGGCAACAGTCCATGGCAGTATTACCGCCACCTAGCACAATAACTTTTTCGCCAATTTTCGAGGTATGCTCAAAGGCGACATTGGCTAACCATTCAACGCCAATATGAATATTGGCATCAGCCGCTTCGCGGCCGTCTAATTTTTTCAAATCACGCCCAGCAGGTGCACCAGTAGCGACCACAACGGCATCGTAATTTTTATCTAAAATTGACTGTAAAGAATCAACATAGGTATTGAATTGCGCATTCACACCCATGTTCAGAATATAATTGACTTCACGCGCCAGCTCTTCTTCAGGTAGACGAAATGCAGGGATTTGGCTGCGCATCATACCACCGCCAACCGGCTGATTATCATACAGCTCTATGGTATAGCCTAACGGCGCTAAATCGCGGGCAACTGTTAATGCCGCAGGACCGCCGCCAACAATACCGATTTTTTTACCGTTTGCAGGCTGGATATCCGGAAGACGTGATTCAAAGTCGGCATGGTCAAAATTATCTGCAGCCACCCGTTTTAAACGGCAGATAGCCACGGGCTCTTCTTCAACACGACCGCGACGACAGGCCGGCTCGCATGGGCGATCACAAACGCGGCCTAAAACCGATGGAAACACGTTCGATTGCCAGTTAATCATATAGGCGTCGGTGTATCGCTCCTGAGCAATCAAACGAATGTATTCAGGCACAGGGGTATGTGCTGGGCAGGCGTACTGGCAATCCACAGTTTTATGATAAAACTCTGGGTCTTTTACATTTGTCGGTTTCAAGGTCGCATCCTGAAATTTAAGCTGGTTACAACAGTTTTTTTGTCAACGAATCAGTAACTTGTCGTTATTGTTATCGTGTCTTAAGCTATTACGTTGACAGCCATATATTTGGCTAATCAGCCCACTCAATTGACAAAAAAGCGCATTTTTTGTGCGCGCAATTGTTTCATAACTGTGCTCAAATTTCAGCAATAAAAGTGAAATTTTTATGCCTTTCTAAACACATTTTTAGACAGGGCGTCTCGAAATATAGGAAGTGAGAATTATTCGTAATTAGCACTCAGAGTTTTCTCTATTTAGGGTCTGAATATTGCGTCAGAATCACCAAAACCAGCCGCGACTTTGCAATCGCTTTTCACACTTTTGAAGTTGCGTCTTATACCGCCAGGCACGGTCGGCGACCTTTTTTGACACGCGGATTAACCAACTTTTGCGCTTATAACTGCCTCGCGCATAGCCGCCCTGCCCCTCGTGATAAGCAAGATAAAGCTTAGCAGTATCCCATTTTGGAATTTTATTCCGGCGATTGCTTTGGTCATTGTACCAACCTATAAAATATACCGCGTCGGCAAAGTCATCGCGGTCATGGCCATAATTACCAGTCGAACGTTGATAGACTTTCCAGGTTTCATCTTTAGCCTGCGGATAGCCATAAGCGCTAGACAAACGTCCACCTGGGATAAAGCCCAAAATCTTTTTACGCGGTGGCTTAGCATCGGCGACAAAGCGCGACTCTTGATGAATAAACGCCATCATGGTTGGAATCGACGTGCCCCAGTCGTCTTGCGAATCTTTCGCATCGTCATACCAGCCGCGCTTCTCATCAAATATTGCGCATATATTATCGAGATTCTTTGGCGGAGACGTGGTACAGGCAGTAAAAAACACCGCACACAGCAGGCAACAAAATTTCGATAATGATGGCATTAGCTTCCCTGCCCTGATATTAGCTCACTTAACATCGATTCATCGCCAATCGCAACGCCCAGATCTTGTGCCTTTTTGAGCTTTGAACCGGCTCCAGGTCCAGCGATTAACAGATCGGTTTTTTTCGATACCGAACCAGCAACTTTAGCACCCAGCGCCTCCAAAGCCTGCTTGGCATCTGCCCGCGGCATCGATGCCAAATTGCCAGTCAAGACAATAGTCTTACCTTGCAAGGTCAATTCAGACTGATCCTTGTTTGCAACCTCTGGCCAGCTAATCCCGGCCTGTAACAAACGCTGTAGGTTCTCCAGCTGATGTGGGTTGGCAAAAAACTGCGAAATATGATGCGCAACGACAGGGCCGACATCATCGATAGTTTGCAATACCTCATCGCTCACCGAATATAAGGGATCTAAGGACTTAAAATGATTGGCCAGCGAGTTTGCAGTCGCCTCGCCAACTTCACGAATGCCAAGGCTGTATAAAAAACGAGCCAGGGTCGTTTGCTTACTGCTTTCAATGGCCCGAAACAGATTCGATGCCGATTTTTCTGCCATCCGCTCTAAGCCAACAACGGCTTTAAAATCTAAACGATAAAGGTCTGCAACGGTTTTGATTAAACCTGATTCAACTAATTGCTCAACTAGCTTATCGCCCAAGCCATCAATATCCATCGCCTTGCGCGAGGCAAAATGTTGAATCGCACGAATACTTTGCGCCTGACAGATGATGCCGCCGGTACAGCGCGCCACTGCCTCACCAGGTTCACGCTCGACTGGTGAATCACAAATAGGGCAGGATGTTGGAAAGTGAATCGGCTTAGCATCCACAGGTCGTTTGGCCATTACCACAGATACTACCTGAGGTATGACATCGCCGGCGCGACGGATCACCACGGTGTCGCCGATCATCAAGGCTAAACGCGTAATCTCATCTTGATTATGCAGCGTGGCATTAGACACCGTCACACCGCCGACAAAAACCGGCTCTAATTTCGCTTTCGGCGTAATGGCGCCGGTTCGACCTACCTGAAACTCAACGTCTATCAGCTTGGTCATTTCCTCTTGGGCAGGAAACTTATAGGCGGTTGCCCAGCGTGGCGCTCTAGCAACAAAACCCAGGCGCTGCTGCAATGCTAAGTCATTCACCTTAAACACAATACCGTCAATATCGTATGCCAGCGTA
>JABSRR010000051.1 GCA_013215025.1 Pseudomonadales bacterium | reverse complement strand
CCATACTTTCCTCTTTTAGTATTTTAGGCATGTTTACTGCAATAAAGTTATACAACATTAAAAAATTAACTCGTCAAAACACTGATAATTAATATGTGGTAAATTTCTGCAATATTTTAACTTTATTGCCATAGCCAATTAATCATTTGTGCACATATTATAGGGTGTTACATAAGGATAATTTTTGAAGAATTTTTTTGTCGTAAACTTATACATTCAAATTTATATAAATAGATTTATAATTACCATTCTTGATAAAAACGAGCGAACAGAAACTTTTTTTGCAGAAGAAAGTTTCACTACAAAAAGACTTTTAGTTGGTAATTTTAAAGCTGCTGAACATTGCTTATCAATTGCAGTAAAAAACATTATTCCAAATAGCATTATTGTTCCTAAAAAAGCTGCCGTAGTTATTCAGGCGATGGAAATGAATGAAGATGGTCTTTGCGAAGTTGAAGAACGCGTTTTAAAAGAGTTAGCCTATAGCTCCGGTGCGTTCAAAGTGTTTCTTCATCATGGGCATGCTTTATCCTCTCAGGAAGCAGTCGCTATCATTAATGGCGAATAACAATCCCAAAATCATCAGTTTTGCCCGCAACTGGCAATATTTACTTACCTTCGGTTTGCCATCGGCTGGCTGGTATTGTCGAGCTGGATAGCTTTTATCAGACACCAAGGCTTGCGAGCCATATCCCATTTATGCTGGCAAATAGCCAATACGCTATTGCCCTATTGAGGGTGTATAAGGCATAGTCCATTACATAGCGTATTTGCGCCATTACTCGTCTATTATTCATTGTTGTGAACAAAGGGTGGTATTAAGTATGGATACGATCGAGCTGGTTGAGGAAAGCTTTGCAAAACTGCCGGATGGGCAGCGGTTTGCGGCGCTTTTTTACCAAAAAATTTCTGAGCAATCGCCACATTTGATGCCACTTTTTGCCAATACCTCGATGACAAAAATGGCTAATAAATTACTGGCCGCCCTAACCTCGATGGTGGCCGCTTTACGCGACCCAGAGAAGCTGCAAAACATGCTGGGGCCACTGGGGCAGCGGCATTTGACTTATGGCGTGCTAGAGTCGCATTACCCTATTGTGGGTGACACGCTACTACAAACACTTGAAGAGGAGCTAGGCGAGCTATGGACCGATGACTATGCAGCTGCCTGGTCAGAAGTTTACAGCAACGCCGCGCGCATCATGCAAGAGGGTGCCGCCAAAGCCAAGGCACAAAACACCAGCAGCAGTGACACCGCCAAGAAACCATTAAACACCAGCCCCTTAACATGGTTGTATTCACTGAAAGTGCCTGAGTTATTGCTTTATTGGTTGGCGCTGTCATTCGTGGTACTGCAGATTGCCGCAATTTTTGGGGTGCCCGATTGGACGCGCCTGCTCAGTGCTTGTTCCTTAGTGCTGCTAGTGCTAACCATGCTGCGCGGCAATAACGATGCCGAAAAAGCGGGCATTCTTGAATGCTGGAAAACCATTGATAGTTCGCAAGGCGTGAAAATATCTCGGGCGAGACAGATTGCCATGCAGCGCCTGAATGACAAGCGCTGCGCCATGAACCGTCTAGACTTGGTGGCAGCGGGCTTGATGAATATGTCATTGAATGGCGCTGATTTAAGTGAGTCAAACCTGAGCAAAGTAGACCTCACCGAGTCGTCGCTGGCTGGGGCCAATTTCACCAAATCGCGATTAGACAAGGCCCTGTTAGTGAGTGTGTATGCGCCGAAAGTTGACATGTCGTTTGTGACTTTGGCCAAGGCGAACCTTTCATCGTCGAATTTAGAAAAGGGCTCGTTTCTTTTCTGCAATATGAAAGGGGCCAATCTGTCTGGTGCAAATTTACAGGGCGCTAATCTAACAGGTGTGCTGATGGATCAAAACACCTACCTTTCAGGTGCCGACCTGCGCGGCGCGATTATCGACCAGAATATGCTAGAACAGGCTTATACGGTTGGTACGATCGGACCTGATGGCAATGTACTGACAGAAGCATAAAACACTTACTTTTAAAATTGCCATACGTAAAGCGTAGCTACTATGGATATATACAGCTTTTAAAAGGCTATCACAGACTAGTTTCGTATAACATTCACATATCACCTTCCTAAATCAATTTTGCTCAAACGACGCAATAGCATTTTATGACTTCATCCCTTACATCACCAACACCCCCTGCTGAGCCTATTTTTAAAGATTGGCTACTGGCAGTTAAAAAAGATTTATACAAACGCGGCGCATTTTGGCACCCCACTTTGATTACGCAGCCGATGCAGGGTCGCACCGTGGTTCTTAGGCAGCTTGATGATACCTATTCTAACGATAGCGCACTGCCAGACTTTATTGTGCATACTGATACGCGCGCGCAAAAATGGCAGCAGCTGCAGCAACACGCTGAGTGCGCGCTGCATTTTTACTGCCCCAAACGTAAATGGCAAATGCGTTTAAACGGCGAGGCTAGCTTGCATTATCACGATGCGTTTAGCCAAGACCAGTGGCAGCGTTTATCTAATGAAGCGCAGCGCCTGTATGCCTTACAGCACTGCCCCGGCGAGCCAGTTGATGACCCGGCGCAGGCCTTTTGTTTTAACAGCCTATCGCAGGCGCAGCAAAATTTTGCCGTGATCCGTATTCGCGCGCGCGAACTTGAGTCGCTGCAGTTGCCACGCCCCGATAAAGCTGATTATCATATTCGCGCGCGCTGGCAAATTGCCGAACAGCGCTGCGAGTATTTAGCGCCTTGAACGGCAAGCCCATAAAACAGCTTTAAGTGATATTTATGCGCAAGCGCGATAAAAAAATAGAGAATGCGATCTGTTTGGCACTGACCGAGGTCTGCGAGATAGCCTTGGAAACTTATGCTGGCTTTAGCTGGCTCACCCATCGAGTAAACTATCAGCGCTTTCCAGACTCGCTCTCGGTGATTTGCGTGTTTGATACTAATGCAGCACTGACGCAGTTTTTAGCGCAGAGCCATGATCGAGACTTAGCCGCTTTAATACAACAGCATTTGGCCAAGCAGCAGATCGGGCTTAAGCAGCCGAAACGTCAGATCAGCTTTGACACCGAAGAAAATTGCCAGCAAAGTCACCAGGGCAACTGGCAGGCTAGATTAGCAGCGCACTGACACAGGCCACTGTGCTGCAAGCCTGTGCTGCTTAAACGTTTAAGCCCATTAAGGCTTGAGCCCGTCACCTATTCATTGCTATGTTAGCGGCTGCAATCAGGCTAAATCCTAAGGACTTTTTATGTTAAAGCTAAAACTGCACTGGCAAATCCTCATCGCGATCGCCGGTGCGATTATCGTCGGGCTGTTGATTACCCCAGAAACTACCCTGCTTGGCGTGTCTGTGATTGGAAGCCTGGATTTTGTCGGCACCTTGTTTCTTAATGCGCTGAAAATGCTGATTGTGCCCTTGGTGTTGTCATCGATCATTTGCGGCATCGCGAATATGGGCGAGTCGTCTGAGATTAGCCGTCTGGGCGGTAAAACCCTAGGCTTTTATATGCTGTCGAGTTTGCTAGCGATTTTGATGGGCTTGCTATTGGTAAACCTTTTTACCCCAGGCATCATTGATGGCGAGCCTGCGCGTGCGCAGCTGTCGCTAAGTTCAGATGCTGCTGTGAATGCCCAGCTGGCGAAAGTAGAAGGCAAAAGTGGCTCTGATGTGATGGCGGTTTTTTTACGTATGGTGCCGCCTAATATTGTCGATGCTGCGGCTAAGGGACAAATGCTGGGCTTAATCTTTTTTGCGCTGTTATTTGGCTATTTTTTATCGCGTGTTACCGGTGATGCACAAACAACTATGATGAATTTTTGGCAGGGACTGCAGCAAATCATGATCATGCTCACCAATTTTGTGATGAAATTTGCACCTTTGGGGGTGTTTGCCTTGGTTGGCGAAACCATGGCAAAAACTGGCTTAGCGTTGTTTGTGCCGCTATTGGTATTTATGGCCACGGTCACGTTAGCGCTGTTATTACATGCAGGCTTTACCATGGCAGTATTACTTAAGTATGTGGCCAAGGTTAAGCCTCTGAAACATTATCAGGCGATGTCACCGGCATTATTGACAGCGTTCTCCACCGCCTCCTCTTCCGCCACCTTGCCGCTGACCATGGACTGTGTCGAAAACCAAGCCGGCGTGAGTAAAAAAACCAGCTCATTTGTATTGCCCTTGGGCGCCACGATCAATATGGACGGCACCGCGCTGTATGAGTGTGTGGCAGCCATGTTTATAGCCCAAGCCTACGGCCTTGATCTAAGCTTTGCGACCCAGTTTACGATTGTTGCGGTAGCGCTGTTAACCTCGATTGGCGTTGCCGGCATTCCAGCAGCCAGCTTGGTGGCGATTGCGGTTATCTTAACCGCGATTGGACTGCCACTGGAGGGTATTGGTTTGCTACTGGTTACCGACCGTATTCTGGATATGATGCGCACTGCAGTGAATGTTTTTAGTGACTCTTGCTGCGCGGTAGTCATTGCACGCTCAGAAAATGAGGCAACGCAGCTGGTATAAGGCCAATGCTGGTTTTGTGCTGCGCAATCAGGACAAAGCCAGACCTGTTGCCGGTGATCTAAGATGCTGTTACCTGCGTCTAAACTTCATGCCTTGCGAGTGTCGCACTCCTGCATATTTAGATAACGCCGCCGCGACTCTTTGGGCGAGTTGCCAAGGTATTACCACCCTTGCACAGCCCTGCCTTTAACGCCCAAAGCTTACGCTGGCCTTGCCACAGGGTAATCATATGAGCCATTTTCAAACTCCACTCACCCATATGCAGTTTGTCTTGTTTGACGTTTTTGACTGCGGCGATCTTGCCAATACTGAACTGTTTGCCGAAGCCACAACCGAAACCTTTCAATTTGTGATGGAAGAAGCGGCAAAATTTTCTGAGCAAGTGCTGCTGCCAACCAATCAAGCGGGCGACCGTGAAGGCACGCAATACTCGACCGATACCAAGCAAGTAACCACCGCCAGCGGCTTTAAAGAGGCTTACCAACTGTATCAAGAAAGTGGCTGGAGTGGCTTATCGGCTGACCCACGCTTTGGCGGCCAAGGTCTGCCACATACGCTAAAAATGGTGGTCGACGAAATGGTGTGCTCAACCAATTTAGCTTTTGGCATGTACCCCGGCCTTTCGCACGGAGCGATTGACGCATTAACCGCTCACGGCAGCGCCGCACTGCAAGACAAATATTTAGCGCCACTGATTTCTGGTGCGGTCACCGGCACCATGTGTTTAACCGAGCCACACTGCGGCACCGACTTGGGCTTGATTCGCACCAAAGCCACGCCCAATGATGACGGCAGTTTTGATATTACCGGCACTAAAATTTGGATTACCGGGGGCGACCACGACTTAAGTGATAATATTCTGCATTTAGTCTTGGCCAAACTGCCCGGCGCACCAAATACCAGCAAGGGGATTTCGCTATTTTTGGTGCCCAAGCTGTTTGATGATCAGTCGGCTAATACACTGCACTGCGGTGGACTAGAACATAAAATGGGCATCAATGGCAGCGCTACTTGCGTCATGAATTTCGAAGGCGCCAAAGGCTGGCTCGTTGGTAAGGAAAACGAAGGCTTAAAATGCATGTTCACGATGATGAACGCAGCCCGTTTAATGGTTGGCACGCAAGGCTTGGGGCTGGCTGAGACTGCCTATCAAGTGTCGCTCAACTTTGCTAAAGAACGTTTACAAAGCCGCGCTTTAAGTGGTGCAGCTGAGCCTGAGCTGGCGGCTGATCCGATTATTGTGCATGCCGATGTACGCCGCATGCTGTTAAGGCAAAAACTGTTCACCGAAGGCAGCCGCGCGATGGCCTACTGGACGGCCTGGCATCTCGATCTGAGTCATGCTGCCGACAGCCCAGAGGCGCGCGAGCAAGCTGATGATATTGTGCAGCTGATGACACCAATTGTTAAAGCCCATCTTACTGATGAGGGGTTTTATTCGATCGATCAGGGCCTGCAGTTAATGGGCGGCTCTGGCTTTACCAAAGACTGGCCATTGGAGCAGTTACTGCGCGATGCCCGTATCGCACGCATCTACGAAGGCACCAATGGCATCCAAGCCTTGGACCTAGTTGGCCGTAAATTGCTGATGCGTAACGGTCGACTACCTAACACCTACTTTGCAGCTTTAAACAAGCTGCTGGTGGATGCTAACGATATTCATCAAAGTCATGTCAAAAGTTTTATCAGCACGCTGCAAGCAACCTTGCAATGGCTGATGCAGGCGGCAATGCAGGACCCCGAAGAAGCGGGCGCAGCGGCTACGCCGTTACTGCGCATGTTTGCATTAACCACACAGGCTGCGCTTTGGGCCAAGATGGCCAGCACTGCTGAAAAGCCAGAAGTGGCTGAAAAATATAGCGACGAATTTATCAGCAGCCAGGCGAAATCGGCTAATCATTTTTACCGCCTTTACAAAGGTGAAATGTTAGCGCTGCAGGATGAAATTACCGCGGGCAAAGACAGTATTAGCAGTTTTAGTGTGGCTGAATTTTAGACTATTGCAGGATAATTTGCCTTGTAAAATACACAAGGCTTATACTATTTAGTGCAGCTGCATTAATACAGCCAGCCTGCAATTTAGCTAATACAGCTTGCAAACTAGCTAAGGGATTTGGCGCTGAAGTTCTAAGCTGTACTCGACTTCGGTAAAGCTTACGTTTGAAACAAAGATGTATTGATTGTCATTAATGCTTAAGCTGCCGCTAACGGTGCTTGTGTTAACAACATCTATCACATCTAGCACACTTGAGCTTGCCACATCGAGCACACCTAAACGAACATTGGCATCAGCAGCTGCACTAAAACTGATATTATAATCACCTGGTGTAAGTTCAAACAGCTCAAATAGTTCTTCACCTGACTGGCATCTCGAAATCACGCCCTCGCTTGGTGCAATTGCTCTACAATCAGAACTGGACGCAAGTAAGAGATTTTCAACTGTTGCGCTGTTAGTCGCATCTAAAGTAATTGCTTGTGGCACTAATTCTGGTTCTAAAAATTCACCCAGATAAACCTTATCCACATCCAGAGCAAGTAATTCAGCATTCGATAAACTGCACAGGTCACCGTCATACTGTTCAATAATTGCGGAATATAACGTTGCATCGAAAGTTTTACCTTGAATAGGCCTAATTATCTCAACAGCATCACAAGCACCTTGCGACACAATAAGGTTGTCACTTGCGCCTGTACTGTCGATATCAACTTGATAAATGTTTAACCGCAGGGCATGAAATTCAGTGGCACTATTAACCGCTGTAATGACCTCATTATTACTGTCTAACAACTGATAATCACCAACTGCAGCATCAGAGGCGATGGCTGGAACAAAGGTATTACCCGAGGAAAACACAAAGCCTCCTGGGATATTAATAGGCTGCGAATTATTTACCTGAGCTGCATAGATTGGATCTTGTTCGAAAGTCGCATTGGGGCGCAGACCGCGAATCAAGCCTTTATTTTCAAAATCTTGCACAGCAATTGTTAAAGGAATATAGGAAAAACGTTGGCCACTAAAAATTGTGCTCGGCAGCTGGTAGGTGGCAATAAAATCATTTTCTTGTTCTGCAGTAGGGCCGTTGGGGTATGCTGATGCCAGCGCAGCTGCAAAGGTAGTGAAAGAATCGTCAATATAGGTCCATTTGAGCGATGTTTCCTGTTGCGCGCCTGAGTTCTGCTTTAACTTTTCAAGAGCATTTGCCAAAGCTGTTTCATTAACCGAGATATTGCTATAAACAACGTCATTCTGGCCATTCAGTCTAACATTTTGAAACAATACGCTTAGCGTAAATGCATCATCATCCATGCCTAATGTCACCGTCTCATCTGAGCTGACATTGGCAACATCAGTGACCGTTGGCAGCTGAATGCCATTGCTATCGTCGCCATCAGTATCTAGGGTTTGTAAAAATAGCGCAATTTTGGTGGCTTTTTCAGCCTGAGCTGGGGATATAGCGTCGCTGGATTCTCCGGTGAGATCGAACAAATCGTAAAATATTTCGTCTTGGTTAGCTCTAAGCTCGGGTAAGGTAATTGGGCCTAAGGAAAAGGTTACGACATCACCCGGCTGAAAACGAAATGAACCAAAGGCATCTGTTACGCCGTTTAAACCACTGGGCGTAGCGATATAATTGAGCCCTTGAATATAGGAATCAGATAACTGGCCAGTCAGTGTCGAACCGCTAGCTGCATTACTATCTGTTTGGGTTGTTGCGGTTGCCTCGAAATTAATTTCAACACAGGCGCTAAATAAGGTGCTGATAAAGGCTGTTAAAAGCAGGAGAAAAGCCGAATTTTTCATGATACGTCCTTATATCTTCAGAGATTTATTATATTTGTTACACTGTATTTATTCTTATATTGAATAAATTATCAAACTTCACTTTCTAATACGAGTATTTTGAGATTACATTTTATTAAATCCCAATACTCGCCTTTATGGAGCTCACTATGTCTGCGTTTAAAGCTAATCTTATCAATGCTTTGGTATTAATTGCCTTATCTGGCTGGGGCTATTTATCATCCGATGCCCCTTCATTAACGGCGCTAATTCCGGCGATGTTTGGCCTGCTACTGCTTATCTGCAGCCCCGGGGTAAAGTCAGAACATAAAGTAGTTAGTCACATCGCGGTATTACTAACGCTATTACTGTTAGTAGCCTTGTTTATGCCATTAAAAGGTGCGATAGCGCGCGGCGATAGCCTAGCGATGTTAAGAGTAGGCCTAATGATGCTGAGTAGCGCTGTGGCGATGGGCTGTTTCATTGCGAGTTTTATTGCCGTTCGCAAAGCGCGGCAGGCAGCACAGCAGTCTGCTGAGTAAGACAGCGAGGCTGATTTAATATTGAAACACGCATTACAGAAAAACCCTAACACAGCTTCATATGACCAGCATTAACTGCGCCTGTCGCTGTGGCAGTGCTGTTGTGCAGCTAAGTACAACAGCCTGTGCGCGGTTTCGCTGTCACTGCGAAACCTGCCAAGCGATTTATCAACAGCCATATTCTGACGCCAGCATCGTGAATGCAAAACAGCTTAAACTGCTTGACCCCTCGCAGCTTTATTTTACTTCCTCATGGTCGATGTTGCGTCGCGGCTTATGTCGACACTGTGATGCCCCGGTTGTAGCGTTTTTACCGCTGTTGCCAGGTCTCAGCGCTGCGATTGTGCCTGCGCAAAACTACCCGCCAGAGATATCGCTGCCCGAACTGCAGGCACATATTTTCTATCATCGCCGTCAGCAAGATGTTGACGACGATCGCCCAAAGGTGTCAGGATTTTTACGCAGTGAATGGACTGCGCTTCGACTCATTTTGCAGGGCTTGTTAGCCAGATAAGCAAGCTAATAGGATAACCTT
>JABSRR010000050.1 GCA_013215025.1 Pseudomonadales bacterium | reverse complement strand
TTATTGATGCAAAAGTATCATTATTAGATTACCAACGCTACATCGAGGCGGACGATAGTGCAGAAAAGAAACTGGCGTTGAATCAGCATATTGTTTCACTAAAAACACATATAAAGGGTCTAAGCAATAAGCGCTATGAGGATTTGGCAGGGGTGAACACTCTTGATTTTGTATTCTTGTTTGTGCCGATTGAAGCCGCGTTTCTACTGGCCTTAGAATCACAGCCAGAGATTTTTCAACAAGCCTATGATAAACAGGTGATTGTCGTTAGCCCCACAACCTTGTTGGCGACGCTGAGAACCGTTGAAAATATGTGGCGCTTTCAACGGCAAAACCAAAATGCTGAAACCATTGCCAAACAAGCCGGTGCTTTATATGACCAATGTATTCTGGTTGCCGAATCTATGGAAGATGTTGGCAAAGCTATTGATAAATCAGCAGAAGCTTATCAAATGGCTAGAAAGCGCTTAGTTGATGGTCGTGGTAATGTACTCAAGCGTATAGACAGTATAAAAAAACTTGGCGCCAAGACAAAAAAGCAGCTGCCTGAAAATCTGCGCCAAGAACTTGAACAACAATCTGCACAGCTTGATGATGCATCAGATAGTGTATAAACATCTTATTACCGGTAAGGGGAAAACATGACAGCTTTAAAAATTGGAAACTTAGCACCAGCATTTACACTGAGTAATCAAAATGGCGAATCAATTACGCTGAAAGACTTTCGTGATAAGAAAAATGTGGTGGTATATTTTTACCCTAAAGCAAAAACTCCTGGTTGTACGGTGCAAGCCTGTGGTATTCGTGATCATAAAACTGAGTTTGATAAACGTGATACCGTTGTTTTAGCTATCAGCCCTGACTCGGTCAAAAAATTGAAAAATTTTGAGGAAGTGCCTAGCAAGAATGATCCGGCCGCTTTGAATTTTGATTTGTTGTCTGATGAAGATCATGCAGTTGCCGAAAAATATGGCGTTTGGGCTTTAAAAAAATTCATGGGCAAAGAGAGCATGGGCATTTTACGCACCACATTTATTATAGATAAGTCTGGTCGTTTACTTAAAACACTAGACTTAAATGACTTTAAAACTAAAAACCATCACGATGTTGTACTGGCTGAACTTGATAATTTATTAGGTTAGTTTGTTGTCATCAGATGATCTTTCTCCTGAGTCTGACGATGCATTAATAGCATCCGCTATGACCATTCATCCGATTGGCTATGTGAAGTCGCCTTTTCAGGAAAAATTTGGCGTTCCTCGCCAAGCTAATATGTTAGCAGTGCCGGGCAAGCTGATTATTTCTGCGCCATATAATCAGCGTGATGCTTTCGAAGGCATTGAGTCGTTATCGCATATTTGGCTGCACTTTTTATTTGATCATCATGGCCAATCTAAACAATCATCTAAGTTGCGTGTGAGACCACCACGCTTGGGCGGTAATAAAAAGCTCGGTGTGTTTGCCACCCGAGCAAGTTTTAGACCTAACGGCTTAGGGTTGTCACTGCTGAAATTGGTCGCTGTAAATTATAAGGGTGGAGTCATTGAAAGTATCGATGTTGAAGGACTCGACGTGGTTGATGGATCACCCATTATTGATATAAAACCTTATCTTCCTTACGCCGATATCGCAGCAGATGCGGTTAATGCCATTGCGACTGAGGCGCCAAGCGCTAGCCTTGTTGTAACATGGCCAGAAACCATTGCTATACCTGAAAAAATCAACTTGTCAGAAAACGAAAGCAGGCTTAGCAAGACGCAGCTGAAAGAAATGATTACTGCGCTAATTGCTTTAGACCCAAGGCCTGCGTATCACCAGGGCGCTGACCGACGCGAATATGGCCTTCGTTTTGCGGGATTAAATACGCGTTTTTCGGTAATTGATCATCATGCCACTATTCTCAGCTGTTTAGTCGATCATTAATGCAAATTGTTCACGGGCTGACCGGTCACGATAACCCTGCTTTTAAGTCGGTTTCTCCCGAAATTCCTGATGCAAGCGCCAACGCTAGCTCCGATACGTTTAATCGTGCTAAAAATTCTTACGACATTGTCAGTATTGCGAGCCAGCGTGAACATTTGCGCGCATTCTGTCTACCGCAGTCATGGCAGTATCGTACGGGGCTGATTAAGCCACACCAGATTATTTCGCTAGACAAGCACTCTGACCTGCCAACATTAGCTAATTATTACCGGCAACAGCAAAAGCCATTGCAAGTGATTGATGATCAGGTGGCAACATCGCACAGGGTGTATCCAATTCGAGGCGAGAAACATGTATTGCAGACTGAGCGTTATTTTTCTCAGCTGGCTTCGCCTTGGCCACATTTACTGGCTGAGCCACTGCTGCATAATCGCGTAGAGTTCGCTGCGATTATAGAGTGGCAGCATAAAGAGCAAGATGTATTCAGTGCCATACAGCATATTTTAATGATGCAAACAGATCATGGTGTTTTACAAGAGCTATTCAGTGCAGAGCCTATGTCAGATCGTATGATGCTGCAGTTAGGATTAATGATTGAAGCCGTGGTTATGGCGTTTGCACAATATGGCTGTCGTTTTACACTGTTTTTCGAACGTTATGCTGATCAACTATGGTTTAGCCATATAGATATCAATCACAATCTTATTACCACGGTAATTGATAGCATCACTGATGATCTTCTTAGCACGCAACCAGCATCGGCTAATCTGGCGGCAAAATTTAACTATCAAGCCTCGATGCTCAGTGCAAGGCAGCAAGATCAATTAGTGAATAGCGCCAATCAACAGCTATCACTGAGGCACATTGTTCTGAATAAGCTGCAAAAACAGCTTGATTGTCCATTTGGTGTTACAATAGCGTTCTCTGACGACGTTCGTGCCGCATTAAGGCTCTGTATTCGCGTCGAAAATGTATTGAAAGGGCGAATAGCTCAATTTTAAAATTTTATGATTGATTGGATCAATTGATCAATATTTGCGATTAGCTCATATGGACTATAAAACGCGTCGAGTCGTGATGTACAGTCATTTAAACTCGGCTGGTGTGCTGTTTGGTGGTCAGGCATTAGCCTGGATTGATGAAGAGGCCGCTATATTTGCTGCCTGTCAGATGGGTACCACGCGGATCGTCACAAAAAAGATGTCGGCGATCGATTTTGTTAGCCCAGGTGAGCTGGGAGATATTTTGTCTATTGGCACTGAAGTAGTCCGTGTAGGCAGAACATCATTAACGGTAGCTTGTGAAATTCGCAACCAAACTCACGACTCCTTGGTTGTCAGGGTTGATGAAATTGTGTTTGTTGCTCTGGATGAAAACAATTCACCTACACCACACCAAGCAGCTACTGCCAGCTAGAATGGCTGGCTATTAAAGAGATATTATTTTGTTAAAAAAACTGTTTTCCAATAAAAGCTCAGCTTCAAAACCGGCTGCAGCGATCAAGCCTAGCGATGCAAAATCAGCCAACCGCACTGATAAAAGCAAATCAAAAACAGGCGCAGCATCAAGAAAGTCATCGAATAAACAGGGGCAATCGCAACCTAAAGCTAATAAGCCAAGAAAAAAGTCGAATAAGCCTGCGGCTAAACCTAAACCTTGGGATGCCTCTGTCTTTAAAGTCGCGCCAGTGGATGGGCGAATTGCTTATCCAGAGTTAACATTGCATGAACAATTACTGCATGCCATATATGACTTAGGTTTCGAATATTGTACACCGATTCAAGCACAGACCTTACCNCATACATTAAAAGGCTTGGATGTGATTGGTAANGCGCAAACAGGAACCGGCAAAACCGCAGCATTTTTAATTACTGCAATCGATCAAATTCTGTCCCACCCGGTTTCTGAGCGTTTTCTGCATGAGCCAAGAGTATTGGTTTTGGCGCCGACACGAGAATTAGTGCATCAGATTGAGCAAGATGCAAAACAGCTGACAAAGCATACTGAGCTGCATACAGTTGCGTTAGTAGGTGGTGAGCCTCATGAAAAACAACGCAAGCAGTTAGATAAAACCTTTGTCGATATTTTAGTCGCGACGCCGGGTCGCCTGATTGATTTTTTGATGCAAAAACAGGTGTTTCTTGATCAAGTTGAGATTATGGTATTGGATGAAGCCGATCGCATGTTGGATATGGGTTTTATTCCTCAGGTAAAGCAAATTGTGCGTGCAACCCCAGCCAAAGAGCAGCGTCAGACCTTGCTATTTTCGGCAACATTTACTTACGACATTCTTAATCTTGCCGAGCGCTGGACCTATCAGGCCAGTAAGTTTGAAATTGAACCTGAATCGGTGGCAACCGATACCGTAGATCAGCGATTTTACATGGTAGCAGATGGCGACAAGCTGAATTACCTCGTCAAAATGATCCAACAGGGTGAGCTAGGCCAGACCATTATTTTTACTAATCGCCGAGACCAGACCCAGCGATTATATGATCGTTTAAAAGCTAAAGGGGTAAATGCAGGGATTTTAAGCGGTGAGATTGCGCAAAATAAACGCACAAAAACTTTAGCAGACTTTAAAAGTGGCAAAATTCAGTTTTTGATTGGTACCGATGTGGTTGGCCGAGGCATTCATATCGACGGTATTACGCATGTGATTAACTTTTTCTTGCCACAAGAGCCAGAAAACTATGTTCACCGGATTGGGCGAACCGGGCGTGCAGGTGCCTCAGGTCAGGCGATTAGCTTGATTGGCGAAGAGGATGCTTATGAGGTGCCAGCTTTAGAGAAATGCCTGGGGCATAAGATTACGATGCAACATCCACCGGAATATACCTGATACAATAAAAAAGCCAGCTTACGCTGGCTTTTTTTTGGGATATAGCAAACTCGTAAAACCTGATCTTAATGAATACCGCAAAAAGTTTACTCCTTAGTCATAAACTCCAAAGTCTTATCGGTTTTATCATTGTAAGGAGGAATCATGCCGGTAAATTTCATCATATATATTTTTGATTGCTTGAATACCGCTTTTGCATGAGAAAAGGTTTTGAAGCCTTCAAAGCCATGGTAGTTCCCCATGCCGGATGGCCCAACACCACCAAACGGGATATCTTCAACCCCAGCGTGGGCAATAACATCGTTCACGCAGGCACCGCCAGAGGTGGTTTCAGCTAAAACGCGGTCTCTTTCACTGTTGTCGTCACCAAAGTAATAAAGTGCCAGCGGCCGCGCGCCTTGATTAATAAAGCTAATAACGTCTGCAATATTGTTATAGCTTTTTATTGAAATGATTGGACCAAAAATCTCATCTTGCATCACTTTCATATCGTCACTGGGGTTGATGACCAGTGTCATGGGTATTTTGTGGGTTTTCGTTTGCTGCGAAAAGTCTTCATTGGCAGGGTTTATTTGACGCACATCACCACCTTTTTCACGTGCATCGTCGATATAACTCTGCAGTCGTTGGTAATGTCTGGCGTTTATAACAGAACTATAATCATCATTATTCAGCATGCTTGGGAACATTTTCTCAATATGTGCCGTTGCAGCGCTGATAAATGCGTCCATTTGTGATTCATGCACAAAGGCATAATCTGGAGAGATGCACACTTGACCAACATTTAAGGCTTTGCCGGTAAAAATGCGTAAAGCGGTTTCTTCTAAATTAGCTGATTGACCAACAATCACCGGCGATTTACCACCCAGCTCTAAAGTCACTGGGGTTAAATGATTAGCAGCACCCTGTAAAACGTATTTACCAATGCTAGTAGCACCAGTAAAGATGATGTGGTCTAGTTTAAGAGCCGAAAATGCCGCGCCTGTCTCAGGCCCGCCTGTAATGCCGGCGACTTCAGTCTCATCAAAATATTGCGCAAATAAGGCTTTCAGCAGATTGGATGTGCGAGGGGTCACTTCCGTCAACTTTACCAGGCATCGGTTGCCGGCTGCCAAAATCCCGGCAAGCGGAGTGATCGCCACAAATACAGGGAAGTTCCAAGTGGTGATGTTACCAACCACACCTTTAGGTTGATAATGCACCTCTGAGCGCGCACCGATAAGGCCTAGCGGAAATGGTGAGCGTCTTTTTTCAGGCTTCATCCATTTTTTCAGCTCTTTTTTCTGGTGTTTAATGGCTTCATACGAACCATAAAAGTCGGCAACAATTGACTGGTGGTGAGAACGATGACCAAAGTCTTCAGACATGGCTTGGACGAGAGCATCTTGATTCTCATGCAGCAATTTGGCGAGACGGTCTAAACGGTCAATGCGAGTCTGATAACTGACTTCGCCCTCGGCTAAAAAACTGTCACGCTGTTTTTGCAGTAATTGTTCCATTTGCGCTTGAGAGAAATCTTCTTGTACCGCATCCATCGCTTGAGCTGGACTGTTCATAATTGGCATCCCGTTGGTGTTTTTATAATTGACCGTAAATCTTACCCAAAACTCAGTGAGCATGGGAGTAAAAGTTTAGTAAGAAATTAATAGAATTTTAAAGTATTACGCTTGAAATGCGAAGAACTGACGCCATATAGACAAACATTAGATTTTTACGATTGATTCAACTACTAAGGTATTACTTATGTCGACTGCTGAAAAAATGGAATTTCAAACTGAAGCAAAACAACTGCTGCAGTTAATGATCCACTCACTGTATTCGAATAAAGAAATTTTTCTCCGTGAGCTGATTTCTAATGCATCTGATGCATGTGAAAAGCTGCGCTTTGAAGCCGTATCCAATGATGCGCTATATGAGGGCGATGGTGAATTATCGATTCGTATCGAGCTCGATAAAGATGCTAAGACGATTAGCATCAGCGATAACGGCATCGGTATGAGCCGCGACGAAGTTATTGAAAACTTGGGGACGATTGCAAAATCGGGTACGGCGGCGTTTCTGGGTTCGCTGACGGGCGATGAAAAGAAAGATTCGCAATTGATAGGTCAGTTTGGTGTTGGTTTTTACTCGGCTTTTATTGTTGCGCATAAGGTCGAGGTGATGACGCGCCGGGCAGGTGAGTCAGCTAATAATGGTGTGCACTGGACGTCTGAGGGTGAGGCCGACTTTAGCATTGCCGATATTGAAAAAGCTCAGCGCGGCACTACCATCATTCTGCATCTTAACGATGACCAACTTGAGTTTGCTGAAAACTTTAGAGTGCGTTCAATTATTAAAAAGTATTCTGACCACATTGCGATTCCTGTGATTATGCAATCGGAGCCAATGCCTGAGTATGATGAGGAAGGTAATGAAAAAGGCATGTCAGAGCCACAAGATGAGACTGTGAATACTGCTACAGCGCTGTGGACTCGCTCAAAATCTGAGATTGAAGATGATGAGTATAAAGAGTTCTACAAGCACGTATCGCACGACTTTCAGGACCCTATGACATGGTCACACAATAAAGTCGAAGGTAAATATGAGTATACCTCACTGTTGTTTTTGCCTGCCAAAGCACCGTTTGATATGTGGAATCGCGATGCTGTTCGTGGACTGAAACTCTATGTTCAGCGCACCTTTATCATGGATGATGCAGAACAGTTCTTACCGCTGTACCTACGATTTGTAAAAGGTATTGTAGATTCGAATGACTTATCGCTGAATGTGTCTCGTGAAATTTTGCAGCAAGATAGCACGGTTGAGAGTATGAAGTCTGCCTTGACTAAACGTGTACTCGACATGTTAGAAAAAATGGCTAAAAAACAGCCAGAACAATATCAAGAATTTTGGGATGAATTCGGCCAGGTATTGAAAGAAGGGCCAGCTGAAGATTTTAGTAATAAAGAGAAGATTGCTAAATTATTGCGCTTCACCAGTACGCATGAAGACAGTGCCGTTCAAAATCAATCACTGTCGAATTACATTGAGCGCATGCAAGATGGTCAAGAAAAAATTTACTATATTGCAGCTGAGAACTATCAAACTGCTAAAAACAGTCCACATCTGGAAGTGTTTAAGAAAAAAGGCATCGAGGTATTATTGCTGACTGATCGAGTGGATGAATGGTTAATGAACCATCTTGCCAACTTTGATGAAAAAGCGTTCCAAGATATTGGTAAAGGCCAGCTTGACCTAGGCGATTTGGATACCGAAGCTGACAAACAAGAGCAAGAAACGCTGGCGAAAGACAATGAAGACTTAGTACAGCGTGTTGCAGATAGCTTAGGTGAAAAAGTTAAAGAGGTTCGCGTAACATCTCGACTAACAGAGTCGCCAGCCTGTATTGTGGTTGATGACTTTGATATGAATATGCAAATGCGTCGGATTTTGGAGCAGGCAGGTCAAGAAGTGCCTGATTCTAAGCCTATTTTTGAGCTAAACCCTGAACACCCATTGGTGCAAAAGCTAGACGCAGAAGCTGATGAGGCACGCTTTTCAGACTTAGCGGGCATATTATTAGATCAGGCCAGCTTAGCTGAAGGTGGCAGCCTTGATGATCCTGCCAGCTACGTCGCTAAATTAAATAAGCTGATCTTAGATTTAGCAAGCTAACTGTCGCCACATGCTATAAAGCCATGTTTACTTCTGTGAACATGGCTTTTTTTTTAGAATGCGATAAGCTAGAAGATTAATAACAAGAGAAAAAAACATGGCGACCAAGCAATCTGCTGAGCTCATTAAAACCGCCGTTTTAGGTGGAGGTAGTTTTGGTACCGCGATCGCCAATTTGCTGGCGGCGAATGGGCATCAAGTTTGTTTGTGGTTAAGAAGTGAAGCGCGTGCCAACGAAATCAATCAAGCTCGCATGAATAGTTTTTATCTGCCCGATATTACCTTACATGATGGTGTTAAAGCCGATACCGAGCTAGCCACGGTCGTTGCCGATGTAACATTAGTATTTTTAGCTGTGCCAAGCCAATCATGTCGCCAAGTAGCACGTCAGCTGCAGCCTCTGTTAAAGTCAGGTACGCATGTAATCAGTTTGACCAAAGGCATTGAGGCTTCAAGTTTTAAACTGATGTCTCAGGTTATTGCTGAAGAGCTCAGTCAATGCGATATTGCAGTGATGAGTGGTCCAAATTTGGCGAAAGAAATTGCCGAGGGCCATCTAACAGCTACTGTTGTTGCTAGTCAATCTGCTGCGCTTATTGAGCTTGTTCAGGCAGCACTGGGCGGCTCAACCTTTAGAGTTTACGGTGGCCAAGATACTTATGGCGTTGAGTTGGCAGGTGCCTTAAAAAATTGCTATGCGATTATCTGTGGTATGGCGAATGCTTTGGGCGTTGGCCAAAACACCATTGGTATGCTGATTACCCGCAGTATCACGGAAATGTCGAGATTTGCTGTGAAATTAGGCGCTGACCCCATTACTTTCATGGGACTTGCTGGCGTAGGTGATTTAGTAGTTACTTGCATGTCACCCTTGTCGCGAAATTTCAGAGTAGGTTACGCGCTAGGTGAGGGCAAGCGTTTAGACGATATTGTCGCTGATTTGGGTCAAGTGGCAGAGGGTGTTAACACTCTAAAATTGGTTAAAGAGAAAGCGCAGCAGTTAGATGTCTATATGCCTCTGATTGAGGGAATGCACGATATTCTCTATCACAATGTCTCTGTTGAACACGTTATAGACCGTTTGATGCAGGGTGAGCAAAGTGTTGATGTTGAGTATTCAACCAAATAGCCTTGCTTATGAATTGCTTACAGCTTGTGAAAAAAGCCGCTAATGCAATCGACCGATAATACCTCTTATGTTTATCTTTGGCTGCTGCGCCATGGTGAGGCTAGCTTCCATGCCGCAACTGATAAGGCAAGATGTTTAACAGCGCAAGGATTACAGGACTGTCAGCAAGTTGGTGCGAAGTTATCACTATTTGCCGGAAGTTGCTATGCGCCTTTACCCGAGCATATCCTAGCTAGCCCCTATCAGCGTACTCAGCAAACACTCTCTGCTGTTCAACAAGGTCTTAGTTTTTCACCTACAAGCAGTGTTTCAGAACAACTCACGCCAAATACAAATATTGAAGACGTATTATTGATGTTAGAGCAACATGTTGCCTCTAACCATGATCTGCGTTCGCTGATGATAGTTTCTCACCAACCTTTGGTATCTTATTTACAAGCCTATCTTGTCGATGGTGACATGCGTCAGGCATTTAATTTTCCAATGGCGCCTGCGTCTTTGTCACTACTAAAAATGCCGTTAATAGCCGCTGGCTTAGCAGAAGTCTGCCAAGTTTGGCACCGCCCTTATGGATAGCAGTCAATGAGTTTTATTATTGAGCAGCAAAGTTTATCGATCCGCGATATTCAGCTTGCAATTGAAGTTTATCGCCCTAAAAGCCCAGTTCATACCGTGATTGCCTTACATGGCTGGTTAGATAATGCTGCAAGTTTTACCCTTATTGCACCTCATTTAGCGAATGCTAATATACAAGTGATCGCTGTCGACTTGGCAGGGCAGGGTCTCAGCGATATGCGGCCGCTACAGGCTAGCTATCACCTTTGGGATGATGCGGTGGATGTGCTAGCCATTGCCAATCATTTACGTTTAGACAGCTTTTCACTGATGGGACATTCTCGAGGTGCCATGATTGCTACTATGTTATCCGTCAGCTTGGCCGATAGCGGACGCATTCAGGCGCTGATTAACTTAGATGGTTTATTACCTTTGCCGATAGACATTAAGGATGATCCAGAACAATTTAAGCGTTTTGTGCATGGTTTTCAGAGTCGTAAGGCTAGTCGCCAGTTCAATACTCGAGAAGAAGCGATTTTGGTTCGTGCTAAAGCAGCTAATATGCTCCCATCTGCGGTAGAGTATTTGGCTAGAAGGGGCTTGATTGAAAACGAAGATGGTTTTAGTTGGCGAATTGATGAACGCCTTAAAGTAGCGTCAGCCATGAAGCAAACAGCAGCACATAATCAGCAATGGCTGCTACAATTACGCCAGCACGTTCAACAGCAGTCACTGCGCTGCCGAATTATTATGGCTGAGCAAGGCCTTGCTCAGATGCCCGAGTTAGTATCTTGCGCGCAGGCTTATCCTGAATTTGACTGGCAATATTTTGCTGGTGGACATCATCAACATATGCAACAGCAGGCTGATAGCATTGCTCAATCTTGTTTGCAGCTACTAACGTTTTAATCATATTGAGGCCAATATGAAGAAATTTGCAGAATTATCTCAACCGTTACTGGCTGAAGAATTAATAACATTGCGAGATATGTTGCGCTTTAGTGTGTCTCAGTTCCGTCAACACCATTTATTTTATGGTCATGGCACCGATAATGACTGGGATGAAGCCTTAGCCTTAGTGCTGCAGGGTTTATTTTTGCCTATGACGATTGGTGAAGAGATGCTTGATGCGCGTCTATTAAAAAGCGAGCGCTTGCATATACTCTCACTGTTAGCACAGCGTATCGATGATAATGTCCCGACTCCGTACTTAGTTAAGCAAGCTTGGTTTTCAGGCATGCCTTTTTATGTTGACCAACGGGTATTGATTCCGCGATCACCGATTGGCGAGTTAATTCAAAATGGCTTTCAACCTTGGTATCAAGGCCAATATCCTAGCTATATCTTAGACTTGTGTTGCGGTTCTGGCTGTATTGGTATTGCCTGTGCGGAAATGTTTGATGAGGCAGAGGTGTTATTAGCCGATTTATCTGAAGATGCTTTAGACGTAGCTGATATTAATATTGAAAAATATAAGTTGAATAACTGGGTATCAACGATTCAATCGGATCTTTTTGATCAAATTGATGCGGTATTTGATTTGATTATTTCTAATCCACCTTATGTTGATCAACGCGATTATGACAGTATGCCCAGGGAGTATAAACATGAGCCTGCAATGGCGCTGCAATCGGGCTCCTTAGGGCTCGATCACCCTCTGGCTATTTTGCGACAGGCTGCTGATTACTTGGCAGATGATGGCTTGTTGGTGTTAGAAGTAGGCAACTCGGCGATTTACTTAGAGCAGCTTTATCCCGGTGTTGACTTTAACTGGATCACCTTTGAGCAAGGAGGTCATGGGGTGCTGATTATCTCGCGCGANGAATTACTGAATTATGCTGATCAGCTTGCATTAAGTCCCGACCTAAGTCTGCTTGACCTACCGCCATCGGTATTTTAAACGTGTCCGCGACTGCCAAAGCTGAATAAATCCCGTATAATATGGCTTTTTTGATTTTGAGTATTTTTCATGTCTGGCAATAGCATCGGTAAACTGTTTACAGTCACCACATTTGGAGAAAGCCATGGCCTTGCCTTAGGCGCAATCATTGATGGTTGCCCGCCCGGACTGGATATCCATGAAGATGACTTACAAATTGACTTGAATCGTCGTAAGCCCGGCACCAGTCGTTTTACTACCCAGCGTAAAGAAGCAGATCAAGTAAAAATCCTATCCGGTGTGTTTGAAGGTAAGACCACGGGCACATCGATTGGCTTATTGATAGAAAATACGGATCAACGTTCAAAAGATTACGGTAAAATCAAAGATCAGTTTCGTCCAGCACATGCAGATTATACCTATCGTCAAAAGTACGGCGTGCGCGATTATCGTGGAGGAGGTCGATCTTCGGCGCGTGAAACAGCCATGCGTGTTGCCGCCGGTGCCATAGCAAAGAAATACCTTAAGCAATTTCATGGTATTGAGGTGCGTGGATATTTATCCCAACTTGGGCCTGTCGCGATTGACACAGTTGACTGGGATATTATTGATAGCAATCCTTTTTTCTGCCCGGATGCAAGCAAAATTGCTGAGATGGAAGCTTATATGGCGGCCTTAAATAAGGAAGGCAATTCGATTGGTGCAAAAATCACTGTGGTTGCTAAGGGCGTCAAACCGGGCTTAGGAGAGCCGGTTTTTGATCGTTTAGACGCTGATATTGCCTCTGCCTTGATGGGAATTAATGCGGTAAAAGGTGTTGAGATTGGCGATGGCTTTGAGGTTGTTACGCAAAAAGGCACTGAACACCGTGATGAAATGTCGCCAGAGGGGTTTTATTCGAATCACGCAGGCGGCATTTTAGGCGGTATTTCATCTGGGCAGGATATTATTGCCCATTTAGCATTGAAGCCAACCTCATCTATCCGCTTGCCGGGAAAAAGTGTCGATATTCATGGTGACGCTGCGGAAGTCATAACTACCGGTCGACATGACCCCTGCGTTGGCATTCGCGCGACTCCCATAGCAGAAGCTATGTTAGCTATTGTAATTATGGACCATTTATTACGTGATCGTGCTCAAAATGCTGAGGTTGGCGAGTCAGCCGACACACCTGTGATTCCGGCCTCGCGCGGTTAGCGTAAAAGGCGGTCATATGTCTGGCCGAGCTGTCTTGCTGTCCTTGCCATATTGGCGCTTATCGGCAGTCTATTTTTGTTATTTTGCCTCTTTAGGCAGTTGGGTGCCTTACTGGTCACCTTATCTCAATGATGTTGCGCTATTTTCGGCCGAACAAATTGGTATAGTTATGGGACTAGCCATGTTCACTCGTGTTGTTGGGCCGCTCTGTTGGGGTTTTATCGCAGAAGGTTTTTTTTCACGCCTTACTGTTACTCGAATTGGCGCCTGCTTGGCCTGTATCAGTTTTTGTGGTTTTTTTTGGGTGCGCGACTTAGTCGCTTTCTGCCTAACGATTTTTTGTTTTAGCTTTTTTTGGCAAGCTATACTGTCTCAGTTTGAGGCTATCACGCTTGAATATTTAGGTGCTGCTTCGCATCATTATTCGCGCATAAGGTTGTGGGGGTCTGTCGGCTTTATAGCCTCTGTGGTATTGCTAGGCTGGTTCTTTAGTGCCTATGCGCTGGACAATCTTATCTGGTTGATGTTGATCCAGCTTATAGCGATATTACTGGCGTTAATGCTGGTGCCAAATTACGCCAGTAAGAAACTCAACAGTCAGGCTAATTCACAGCCACAGCCACAGCCACAGTCACTGCAACAGCCTCAGCCGCAATCAAAGCCCCGGCAGGGGATAAGTGATGCTAATAAGGATTTTATTCAGCGCTGTCGTCAACCTAGCGTGTATCTGATGATGACTGTATTTTTTCTTGTGCAGTTAGCTTTTGGCCCTTTTTATACTTTCTTTACCATTTATTTACAGCAACTAGGCTATAACAGCCTTACTATTGCTGGACTATGGGTGAGCGCCATTTTGGCAGAAATTGCTTTATTTATGTTGATGTCAAAATTATTGCAACGGTTTAGCTGGTCTTTGCTAATGCATTTTACCTTGTGGTTAAGTGCGTTGAGGTGGTATCTAACCGCCAGTGCTGCAGATCAGTTTATCATCATACTGCAAGCCCAAATTCTGCATGCAGTGAGCTTTGCCTGTATGCATGCATTATCGATGCATTGGTTAAAAGCTAATTTCCCAAACCACTTACAATCACAGGCACAAGCCACTTACAGTGCGGTAAGTTATGGCCTAGGAGGCGCATTAGGCGCATATTTAAGCGGTGTGTGGTGGCAATCGCATGCTGGCAATGTATTTTATATGGCAGCTTTGAGCTGCGTATTAGCGATTATGGTGTTTACATTCGCCAAAGTAAAAGTTGATGCCTAAATGGCAATGCTCAACTGATACTCAATGTCTAATTGTTGTGCAATGAGGTCAATTTGCTCATCTAAGCTTTCAATATCAACGCCTTCTGGCAGCGCTATTTCAATTTCGGCCTTAAACAATGGCTCACCCGACATCGGTGCCGCTTCGACTTTTGAATTAAATTGCTCAATATTGATGCGTTCCAAGGCAAATCGTTGGCTAAGCTCTTTGACTATACCAGGACGGTCAAGGCCCAAAATGCTCAATGCAGCACGCCGATGCGTAAGCGCATTGAATTTCTGGTTGATAGGCTCAAGCAGAATAGCAAATCCCTTAAGCGTTAATGACTCGAATGACTGCTGAAGTGCTGGCAGATTTTCGCTGGCGATCGAAATTTCTATAATGCCGGTATATTTGCCGCGCATATGCACTAATTTACTCTCTAACCAATTGCCCTGATGTTCACGAATGACGCCTGAAAGTATATCCGTTAAACCGGGTTGGTCATCCGCGATAAAAGTAAGTACCAGTGTCGTTTGCATAATAATATCTATCGATGTGTTTTAATTAAAATACAGGTATGATGCTGGCATACAAATCCAAGAATTACCATTATATTCCTTAGAATAAGTTGCGAGTTGATGTGGAGCATAATTAAAACTTTAAGCGCAGTATTATTGATGTTGTGTATGTTTTTACCACTCTCGCAGTGCAGTAAACAATCAACAGAAAACCTCGCTGAACCTGAACAGCTGACTACTTCGGTAAGTTATCACCAAGCGCTGTCTTATGATTTGTTAATAAAATTTGATTGGAGGCATGTCGTTCCAGCTTTTATATTTATGCTGCCTTTTTTACTCTGTCTGTTTAATGCGTTTAGAATTGAGCTTAAAGCTCAGTTGGGAATTTTTGATCGAGGTTGGACAGTTTTTATATTAGAGCTGTTGTCGTCCAGCCTTATATTAAGCTTGATTGTTGGGCATTTATATTTCGCTACGCCCATGATCGGACTTTTTATCACCCTGATCTGTTTGGCGGTCTATGTTATCGCAGACATTATTTGTTTTAAGCGACGATTATCGTGTTAATTATTCCTCACCAGCAGCTGTCTTCAGCTGCGCTGGAAGCATTGCTGCAAGAGATTGTGACCCGTGATGGCACAGACTATGGTTCGACTGAGTTATCAGTGCAGCAAAAAGTAGAACAAATTAAAAGCGGCTTGATATCGCAGCAGATGTATATTGTATTTGAGCCAGACAGCGAAACATGCAGTATTATAGATAAGGCTACGGCAGAAAGTTATAAGCTTTTGGCTTAACTTTGTTGTATTCAGACTATTACTTTAGACTTATTTTATTATCTAATTACGCTGTTTTTACGATAACTCACTTGAACATTCATACGATAACTTTTCACGATATTTTTACAGGATTTCTATAAACAATTACTCATGCCATCTTCTGATAATTCGGCAGACACGCCAAGAATAGCCATCACATTAGATGCCACTGGTTTAATGTGTCCGGAGCCAATTATGTTGCTGCATCAACATATGCGTAAAATTTCAGTGGGCGACGCCTTATATTTGACTGCGACTGACCCTGCGACGGTTCGAGATGTTGAAAAGTTTTGTCGTTTCCTAGGGCATCAACTATGGCAGAGTGACGTGAACGAGCAAACGTATCGGTTCACGATAATTAAAGCTGAATCTGCTACGTGAGTTGTGAAATTGAAAAAGGCTTTGCTATTTAATCGCCTAATCAAGGGCTCAAAGGCTCAAAGGCTCAAAGACAGAAACCTAGCTTTGATCATCTTCATCCACGTCGTCTAAAACAGAGACTTCGTTATTCTTTTTCGCACTTTCATCCAATAGCATTGCAATCGCCTCTAGGGCATCTGGGTTATCATCTTTGATTTGATTCGCAATATGGTGTTGGAAATAAAATCGAAATGTAGGGTTATTGGTAGCATCATAAAGTGACAAGTCACCCGGCAGAATCGGGGTATGGCCAATTTTGTCAGGGTCAACTAAGGTGCCAGCGATATGGCCATCACGATACAGTCGCCAGCTAATAACCTCGGTTAATGTCAACGTTTTGCGATCCTCGCCAATCAGTAAAGCATGCGTGCCAATAGTGTCGGGCAGCTCCTGCACTAATACTTCCGATTGATCCTCATTCACTTCACCTGTTTCCGGCGCATCAAAGTGAGACTCAAAATAAACATGCGAGGTTTCTAGCTCTACCACTTTATGAATCGGTGCATCATAGAAGATGTTATCAATTGCAGGGTCATAATAACCTTCGAATTGGCCATTTAAAGGGTCAATAATGTCAGGGCAGGCTACTACTGAATCTAACCAGGGAACAAAACCAACGACATCGCCATTTAAGCGCAGGCCCCAAAATAGAATGCGCATGGCGAAATAACGGTCTGGGTTATTTTCATTAGAGTAGAGCATGCTGAGGCCATCATACTCGGGTGAAATACGAATAATTTTTTCTTGTTTGATTTCAGAAAGAGGGCGACCACTAAAAAAATCGATGATATTGGGAGCCGCTTTATCGGTCATAGAGTTTCCTTAATCGACATGCTCATCTATAGCTTAGTGCTAAGGCATGATAAAATCATGAGTAAATCATAACCTTAAGCTTACTGCTTGTCATGTCTGTTCTGTCGACTACTATACACCAGCAAAATGATCGCGAGACGCCTGAAGATGTTGCAATGCTGATAAGGCTATTTGATCAATGCTTCTTCCACTCGCACAATACCAGACTGGTAAGGGTAGAGGGTGACCCTTTATATTTACCGGCCAATGCTAGCTGCAATTTTCATATGATTGGTTTTGCTCACGGCTTTTTTGCCTCGGCTTTGCACGAGATTGCACATTGGCTAATTGCCGGCGATAAGCGGCGCCGACAGGAAGATTATGGCTACTGGTATCAACCCGGTCAGCGAAATGCGTCGCAGCAGGCTGCATTTAGCGCGGTCGAGGCAAAACCACAGGCAGTCGAGTGGTTGCTCTCAAAGGCTTGCGGCAAGATATTTTATGTCAGTTTGGATAATCTTGATGCAGACAATGATACAAGCGAGGCATTTAAACAGGCAGTCTATCAAGAGCTAGCAATATTGTTGTCGCGCCCCTTACCTGATCGTATGCGTCGATTCCAGCAATTGTTGTCGAAAGCGTTTCAGCAACCGATTATGCTAAATATTGAAGACTTTTGTATTACTGAGTTAAATTAATGCTAATTTTAGCAATTTGAACAGCTAGATGAACCAATCACTCCACATCGTCGCCGACGAGAATATTCCTGGTCTTGATGACTGCTATGGTGAAATAGCGACTATTCAGCGATTACCTGGACGATCTATCACTGCAGACGATGTTCGCTATGCTGATATTCTCATCGTTCGCTCAGTTACCAAGGTGAATGCTGCATTGTTAGAGCATAGTGCAGTGCGTTTTGTGGCCACCTGCACCATTGGCGTTGATCATGTCGATCAAGCGTATTTACGTCAACAGGCGATTGGTTTCGCCGCTGCGCCAGGTTGTAACGCTGATGCAGTTGTCGATTATGTATTGGCTGCCTTGATTGATCGTTTTCATACTATTAATTCGCTTCAGCAACAAACGATTGCCCTGCTAGGTTATGGCGAGGTGGGTTCTCGTTTACACCGCAAGCTAGATCATCTAGGCTGCGATACCTTAATTATTGACCCATTTAAGGACAGCGCTACGGCAAAATTTGACGCAGTATATAGCGCCGATGTAATCAGTATTCATACACCGCTTACAACATTGGCTGATAATGCTTATCCGACTCAGCAACTCTTTGATGATCAAGTGTTATCTAAATTGAAATCTGATTGTATGTTAATCAATGCTGCTCGTGGACCGATTATTGATAATGCAGCAATGCAGCAGCAGGCTTTCTGTCGATTCAGCGTGTTAGATGTATTTAGTGATGAGCCGACACCTGAAATTTCATTACTGCGCGATATTCACATCGCAACACCGCATATTGCAGGCTATTCTCTACAAGGGAAATTGCGCGGCACATTGATGACTGCAAAACATGTGTTAGCGCATTTTTCTATAAATAGATCCTTGCCAGACCTTTTATCAGCCACAAGTTCAGCAATAGATGTGCATGACTGTGACAGTGTCGCAGCGGTGATTCGGCGTTGTTATGATATTCATGCAGATGTTGCAGAATTTATTTCAGCATATACCGATGACTCCGGTGTTTTAAAGCCAGCAGAACGTTTCGATGCCTGCCGCAAACATTATCCGCAGCGTTGTGAGTGGCAGTTTATAACATTGCTAAATCTACAGCCTGAACTTCGACAAACCATGATAGCCATGGGGTTTAAGGTGGAATGAAAAAGCATTGGCGTATAGGCTTAGTAATTAACCCTTTTGCAGGTATTGGTGGCCAGGCAGGTATGAAGGGTAGCGATGGTGCTGAGACGCAACAAGCCGCTTTGGCTTACCACCAAGCAGGTGTTTATCAATCTGATCTAGATTTACTCTCATTACGCGCTAGCATCCGATCTCAGCGTTTTATTAAGCGACTCATTAGCCTATGCGAGCAATCTAACGCAGACTTTCATATTGATTGGTTTACGGGCTCTGAGGCACTGGGCCAGTGGCAACTCGAAGCAGTACAGCATAGTATTTCACAGTGTTTACATGTAACGGAAGTATCGTTAACGCAGAGCGCCTCAGATACCAAAAAACTCGCTCAAAGCTGCTTAGAAAACAAGCTTGATGTTTTGTTGTTTGCGGGTGGTGACGGCACAGCGCGTGACATACTTGACGTGGTTCAGTCATGTTCTAATCCTAAGCAATTATGTTTAGGTATTCCTGTGGGCGTGAAAATGCAGTCAGCTGTATTTGCTATTACGCCTGAAGCAGCAGCAGAAATGTTAGTTCAATTGTTTCAGGGTGAATTAAACACCGCTGCGCTGCAAGAAGTGCGAGATATAGATGAGCAACAGTTACGTTTGAATCAGGTGCGCTCTAAGTACTATGGTGAACTGTTTACTCTATCGCATCCACGTTACTTGCAGCATTTGAAGCAGGGCGGTGTAGAGCAAGACAGTTTGGTGTTAGATGATATTGTAGAGCATCTTCAAACCCTTATGTCGACGACAACACTGATGCTTGTCGGGCCTGGCTCGACGACGGCGTATTTTATGCGTCAGTTAGGTTTAGCAAACACCTTAGTGGGTTTTGATGCCGTATGCGAGGGTAAGTTATTACACAGTGATTTATCAGCCAGAGATTGTGAAGCCCTGTTAAAACGTCACCCTGATCTTTTGGTTGTGATAAGTCCTACCGGGCGGCAGGGATTTATTTTTGGCCGAGGCAATCAACAGCTTAGCCCGCAATTTCTTCGACAAATTACGCCAGCACAGCTAGTGATTGTTGCCAGTAAGGCTAAACTTGCGAGTCTAGCCGAGCCAGTTTTATTAATTGATACCGATGACCCTGAACTGGATCAACAATTAAGCGGTTTGTACCCCGTAGTAAGCGCCTTTGAAGAAACAGTCATTATACCTGCCAGCGATCGTATTAGGCTTGGCGATACTGAATAATATTTAGCGACGCTGAGTCGTTGCTGCCTGTATGAACTTCAGCTTAGGTCAAATCTCACTAAAATTATAGCGCTTGGTGTAAACGTGTTGCTTGCACTAGGAGCTTAAATATCGCTTTAATAAATTGTTTCAATGAAGCGTGTAAAACATGCGCATGTAGAGCATAACGCAGAATAATCTGTGAGGGATAATTGAGTAATAAATGAGGAATTGGTGGAGCCTAGCGGGATCGAACCGCTGACCTCAACACTGCCAGTGTTGCGCTCTCCCAGCTGAGCTAAGGCCCCAAAACAAATAGCATGCATAACCTTTTGAAAGGTAGAAGCATAAATCGGATAAACCGAAAAAAACCGTAACGAAATTAGGCCATATTGAGAAGATGCACTAGTAAATGCATTAGTAGATGCATTAAAAGAACTGCGTCTCAGACTGAATTTCGAAACAGCGCGCATTCTATGTTTTCACTTGCGAGCTGTCAATCCTTTGCCAAGCTTAGCACTTGCTAATTGATATTTTGCCTAAGCTTTAAACAGTTTGTGTGTTAAACCGTTGAACATAGTCATTAGCAGTCATTATTTCATAACGGACATTGGCATAATCTACTTGCACCGGCTGAGGGTCGACGACCGTAATCGGAATGGCTCGCTGACGCGCGATATCAATCGCCATTTGCGTAAAGCCTACGCTAAATGATGTACCCATAAAGACCATATGCTGAGCTTGCCACAGTAATTCTTGAGCTGCGGATAGTTGATAAAGCTCAGTATAATATTCGTCAAACAGTAGTACTCGAGGTTTTAGAGAATACTGTAATTGCGGCTGATTATTTTGCGGTATTTTGAACACCTCACGAAGACTCTCCTCAAGCTTAGATTCGTCTATGAGATCCCAGGGCGCAGTGATAATCTCAGGCATCGCATCAATAGGTGCAAACTGGGTAACTTCGTCAATTCGGCCATGAATCGGCAGGTAATGTTTGTGGCCGGCTTTAGCGTCTAGGGTATCAATGTTTTGTGTGATCAAGGGCTTGTTGACCAAGAATTGATGAACAGCATTGGGTTTATGATGGCGATAACTGATAAAACGATGAAAATACCATGATAGAAATGCCATGGGATATTGCTGGTACATCTGCCGGGTAGCCATTTGTTGGGGCGTATAATGCTTACTGCCAACGGTCCAGTAGCCATCTGCACCTCTAAAGGTAGGAATGCCGCTTTCGGCGCTAACGCCGGCGCCGGTGATGTACAGTGTGTTCGAATCTAGCATAAGAAATGAATAATAAAGAGATGTTTGTATTATTGCTATGATCGCAACGTATACTTCAGTTAATAAATACACTTACGCGAGAAAACCACGGAAATGCATTGTTGATGTATGGTGTTAATCCAATCAATGGTTCTGCTTTTAAATGGCATAAATTATTGAAATCTAATCCTTCTTTGTTACTTATCGTTGTCTTACTGGTAGCCCTGATTGCACCACATTCAGCTCTGGCAAAGCCGCCTATGCGATCGTCAGGCCCTGCTGAGATCCGCTCTACATCATCTGATTCTGAGCGCAAGCTTGATAATCAAGCTGTGTTTAGCGATATCGATATTGCTGCCATTGCTGCATTAAGCCATCTTGATCTGCAGGCATTTAGGGCGAGTTATAAGCTGAAATACAAATGGCTCGAACTGGGTTATGGAGAATACACATTTACGCCATCACCTGATGGGATAAGCCAAGCGCAATCTGCCGAAGTGGCAAATAGGCTTTATCGGTTTGCGCTTAAAACTGATCTTCGGCTGTTATTATTTTCAGACCAGCGCCAGCTTTATAGTGATTTCTACTTCCGGCGAGACACCATATTTCCTGTGTATTACAGACAAGATCGTCAGGGCACGGGTAAAGACTATGTTGATGAAGTGGTTTTTGATCAAATCAACGGTCAGGCTAATATCCAATTGCGTGATCAGCATTATCAAGTCGATTTTTCCAAAGTTGATCAAAGTTCGCAAGCTGATCCTCACTATACCAGTGTATATGATGGCCTATCGGTGCAGTTTCAGCTGTACTTGAATATCAAAAGGCAGCAACCTGATGTCATTACATTACCCATTATTGAAAAAACTGGCGTCGTTGCTAGTCGCTTTATTTTACAAGGTCGTCAACAGTTAGAACTCGCAGTTAATAATGAAAAAAGATTCTTTGACTGTGTCGTATACCAGCTTGACCGAGATAACGAAAAATATAGAACCGTGATGCTATTTGCCAAAGAGTTGGGCTATTTTCCGCTGCAATTAATTCATTTTACCGATGGTAAAAAACAATTCAGTGCTATTTTAGAAAATTATCAGATAATCGACGCATATTAATCATAACAAAGAGGGTATTACAGATGTTGAAACATATGTTTGAGAAAACACGCATGGTTGATCCACGCTCTGCATTGCCTGGTAGAGAAACAGTAATGCAAATTACCGCAATTCATGCTGTGAATGGGCAAGCGATGCAGCCTCCATTTGCTAAACCCTTACAACAAGCGATGTTCGGTCTTGGTTGTTTTTGGGGTGCTGAGCGCAAGTTTTGGAATACGCCAGGGGTGTTTGTCACGGCGGTTGGCTATAGTGCTGGGTTTACGCCAAACCCAAGTTATGAGGAAGTTTGCTCTGGTTCAACTGGTCATAATGAAGTTGTGTTGGTGGTGTTTAACCCATCGGAAATTAGTTATGCAGAACTTTTGAAAGTTTTTTGGCAGGCTCATAATCCAACACAAGGAATGCAGCAAGGCAACGACATTGGCACACAGTATCGCTCAGGTATTTATACCTTCAATGACGAACAGCAGCTTATGGCTGAGCAGAGTCAGCAGCATTATCAACGTCAGTTGTCTGCTGTCACGACAGCGACTATCACCACCGAGATCCAGGCTGCTCAAGCTTTTTATTACGCAGAGGAATATCATCAACAGTATTTACATAAAAACCCGATGGGCTACTGTGGTTTAGGTGGCACTGGTGTGGCATATGACTAAGCAACAGCATGAACAGCCATCAAGCTGTTGTCAGCGAAACTTGAAGCTCTTACTTGCCCAGAACATGCATAACATCAGCCAGTTGCGCCGCATTAATTTTTAATTCTTTGGCGGTCGATAAAGTTTCCTGCGCGACGCTGAGATTCTGTTCCGTGGACTGGTGCATTTGGCCTACGCTATCACTTACCTGGGCAATCGCGTAGCTTTGCTCTCGACTTGCTTCAGACACGGCTTTGATTGCCGATGCAACAGGCGTGATGTCCTCTGAAATAACGGCAAATCTTGATTGAACGGTATCAGAAAGTTCTACACCTCGATCAATAAACGTAGAGTTCTTTTCAAGCAATTTGTTGATATCAGCCGCTGCTCGACTTGCTCGCTCAGCAAGATTATTCACCTCGTGAGCAACCACTTGAAAGCCACCGCTATTTTCACTGGCGCGAGAGGCTTCAATCATTGCATTTAACGATAAGATATTGGTTTGGTAGGCAATATCATTCATCAGGTCATTGATTGCTTTAATTTCGTTACCGCTGCGCTTCACTTCGTTTATTGACTGGTGCAGCTTCTGCATGTCACTTAAGCTATCCATAATATGATGTTGTGACTTCTCTACGGCCTTGAGTGTTTGATTACTTTTACCGGCATTGGCGTCGGAACTTGCTCTCAGCTCGTCAGTGGTGGTGGCAACTGCGGCTAAAAGTTGTTGTTGTTCGTGGGCAATGTGATTTAGTTGCTGCGCTGAGTCCGATAAAGTGTCAGCACTATTATTCAGCAGTGCCGTATTGGCTGCATTTTGCGCTGCAGATTTTAGCCTAGCCATAAACTGGTCTCGTTCTT
>JABSRR010000049.1 GCA_013215025.1 Pseudomonadales bacterium | reverse complement strand
ATGACAGAGATTTATATCCTGTGTGGTCTCCGCAAGACGTGTCGTGCCTCAAGGCACATCATGCGAGCGGTCTAAAGCCTACAGAGATATCTATACTCATGCGAAGGCCTAAGCGCGAGATTCTTGAGAAGATGATGAATTTGCGTCTGATAGAGGCGCAATCGCTATGGAATATCAGATAGCGATGGCTACGGTTTTGGCAAAGGCGAAGGCGAAAGCCTTGGTATTCGCTCTGGTGCTGGCTGGGGCGATGGCGCTGGAAATGGCCATGGCCTTGGATATGGCAATGGCAAAGGCTATGGTGCTGGCTCTGACGATGGCAGTGGCGATGGCTAACTTTAAAATTAAAGGAGAGAATGAACATGACAGACAATATGCAACTATGGGATTTGGTCAGTAAGACTGATCCAAACCATACCAAAGAAGTTTCGTTTGGTCGCAAGTTCACGGCTATCGACGCACACTATCAAGTGCAAGAAGCAACTAGAGCGTTCGGCCCTATTGGCAAAGGTTGGGGCTATACATCCGGCGCTCCAATCTTTGGCCCAGATAATTTGCTGCTAATTCCTGTGACCTTGTGGCATGGTGATCGATCCAACGAGTTTGGCCCTCAATATGGCTCTGCAATCTTGGCCAAAGGCGGCAGAGTAGATGTAGACGCACCCAAGAAAGCGACAACCGACGCGATTACCAAGCTGCTCTCACACCTTGGCTTTAATGCTGATGTGTTCCTCGGCAAATTTGATGACAACAAATATGTCTCAGAGCGCAAGCGTGAGGTCGATGTAGACCAAGAATGGGGAGCTAGGCCTAAAGGTCAAAAGCCAACGAAAACCGACCTTGACCGTATTGTAAAGGATCTGACCCGCATGATTGAAGGTTGCGGTGATCGCAGTGAATTAGACCATTGCGTTGCCACAGAAGAATACAAAAAAGGCAAGGCGCTATTAGAAAAGTATCGTCCTAGCGCGCTATATGGGCCTAGCCCGCAAAGTATGCCAGAGTTTGTTCCTATCAAGGAATTGGCAGCTAGAAAGGTGGCCATGTTTAAAATGGACGCAGAAACCAACAACCCTACAGCATTGGATGCAGGATAATGGCTGGCTCACTTAACAAAGTAATGCTGATTGGCAATCTTGGCGCTGATCCAGAAATTCGCTCTTTTTCCAACGGTGGCCGGGTTGCTAACCTGCGCATTGCGACTAGCGAGACGTGGAAGGACAAAAACACCGGCGAGCGTCAAGAGCGAACCGAATGGCACACAGTTGCTATCTTTTCTGACGGTCTGGTCAACTTGGTTGAGCGCTACCTTAAGAAAGGCTCAAAGGTATTTGTCGAGGGCAAGCTGCAAACCCGCAAGTGGCAAGACCAAAGCGGGAATGACCGCTATTCGACTGAAATTGTCTTGCAAGGTCTTGGAGGAACGCTGACAATGCTTGATGCTCAAGGCGGCAATCAAGGCGGCGGCGGTCAGGGTGGCAGTCAAGGGGGATGGAACCAAGGCGGCGGTTATGGCGGCGGCTATGGTGATCTGGATGATAACGTTCCGTTTTAAGTTTTGCGAGGGGTTCCATATTCCTACTCGCGCTGGTTGGCAGTAATCCAGTCTCCGAAAAACTGTCACTTATTTTAAGGGGTTATTAAAATGCCAAATTACCACCAAGGTGCCCACAATGTTCATCAAACGGCCTTTTGTCGACCGCAAACTACGACGATTTCAGAATACAATGAAATGCGAGCTTTAGTCATAGACCGGCGAGTAGGCGCGCTTAGGGCAAAAATTAAAAAGCTAAACCGTGCCTGAGCATGTCGAAATTGTCAGTCACCCTAGCCAATCGGCAAGGCCCGACTTGTGGAGAGATGCAAGGCCATGTCCGTTTTGCGGATGCAATCATTTGTGGTTTTGCGAACATTCAGTGGAATGTGACCTGTGCCAAGCACAAGGGCCGTTTGCAGGCCAATTTACAACAGCTAAGGAAGGCCCAGAGCGTGATTTAATGTTTCGCAATGCCGTTCTACTATGGAATGGCCTTGAACCCGAAGAGTAGCAAGCCCCGCCGTGACAAAGCTAAAGTCTGCGGGTAGATATAAACGCGACGCAGGGCACCTCTCCAGCCCGATAGGCCTCAGGCGGGTAGGCCGCGTAAAACCCGCCACCATCACAAAATCATTTTAGTAGGGCTAAAAAACGCTTGCAAAGCGGTTTAGTCTAGCTAAAGTGGTGGGCGAAACGGAGAGAACAATGTTCAAATATGAAGACACAAAATCAGAGCAACGCATTGTCGATGCGTGGCGCGCTACGATTGACCTTAAGCTTATGAAGCCCGCCGATCTTAAAGCTAACTATGAGGCGCTTTATGAAATGCGCGAAGCAATCGACGATGCAATCAAGGTGATTGAGCAATGAGCATGAACTACGAAGACTTTTTATCAAAAAAGGCTCAGGAGGGCGCAAGTCATGGATTTGAACCTGTGTTTATGCCCGAACAGGCTTTCGACTTCCAAGAGAGTTTAATCAATTGGGCTGTGTCTAAAGGGCGTGGCGCGCTATTTGCTGATTGCGGTCTAGGCAAGACCTTAATGGAGTTGGCTTGGGCCGAAAACGTATTTCGGAAAACAGGTGGCAATGTCTTGATTGTCACTTGTTTAGCGGTTGCCGCGCAGATGGTCGAAGAAGCGGAAAAGTTTAATTTTTCTGTCAAGCGTTCATCTGACGGAAGTGTCGGCAAAGGGATAACCATTACAAACTACGAGCGTCTGCATCTTTTTAACCCTCAGGACTTTGCTGGCGTTGTATGTGATGAAAGCTCAATACTGAAAAATTTCAAAGGCTCTCGCAAGCAAGACATAACTGACTTTTTGCGTAAGCGCCCTTATCGCCTTTTGGCAACGGCAACAGCCGCGCCCAATGATTTCATTGAGCTGGGAACATCAAGCGAAGCGCTTGGGTATCTTGGCTACATGGATATGCTGAATAAGTTTTTCAAAAACGACCTTAACAACAGCGCGTCGGGGCGCATGAGGGGTGAGGTTATTAAGTGGCGGCTTAAGGGTCATGCAGAGTTGCCATTTTGGCGATGGGTGACAACGTGGGCTAGGGCATGTCGCAAACCTTCAGACTTAGGCTTTAGTGACGGTAAATTTGCACTACCCGGACTAACTGAGCGACAGCATGTAGTCAGCGCTCGAACGTCTCCTGATGGTATGCTCTTTTCACTGCCAGCGCACGGACTATCCGAGCAACGCGAAGAACGCAGGAGAACTTTGAACGAGAGATGCGAGCGTGCTGCTGAGTTGGCCAACAATACTAGTGAGCCGGTTATACTCTGGTGCCACCTTAACGACGAGGGTAAAGAGCTTAGGAGGCTAATACCAGACGCCGTTGAGGTTGCTGGATCTGATAGCGATGAGGCAAAAGAGGAACGACTTATCGGATTTGCAAAGGGTAAATACCGCGTATTAATTACAAAGCCTAAGATAGGCGCGTGGGGTTTAAACTACCAACACTGCAACCGCGTGGTATATTTCCCGTCGCACTCGTTCGAGCAATATTATCAATCTTTGCGTCGATGCTGGAGATTTGGACAAAAGCGCGTCGTGGAAGTTGATGTCGTATCAAGCGAGGGCGAGGCGGACATATTGTCAAATTTGCAGCGCAAGGCTGCACAATGCGAAGAAATGTTTTCCAATCTTGTTTCTGAGATGAACAACGCAACAGGCGTTTTTAAATCAGTAGGAGACAAGCAGGTAATCGCCCCAAATTGGCTTTAGGAGGTATAACATGGCCATTCACAATCAAGTGATTGAAGATAATTACGCGCTGTATAACGGTGATTGCATCGAGGTTATGCAATCACTTCCAGACCATAGCGTACATCTTTCTATATATTCGCCGCCATTTGCGGGTCTGTACAATTATAGCAGCGATGATCGCGACCTATCGAACTGCTCTAGTTACGAAGAATTTATGGAGCATTATGCTTTTGTCGTACGCGAGAAGTCGCGGATTACCATTCCCGGACGGATGACGTGCGTTCACTGCATGGATGTCCCGCGCTCTAATTCTGGGACCGATAGTTACATTGACTTTCCCGGCGATATTATTCGACTGCATGAGCGTGAGGGTTGGAAATACGCGGGGCGTCATATGATATGGAAAGAGCCTTTAGAGGTGAGGCTCCGGACAATGCAAAAGAATTTAGCACACGCCTCTCTCGTGGCGGACAGCATTGATTGTGGAATTGCGTCTGCGGATTATCTGCTATTGTTTCGGCGCAATGGTGCCAACCCAATCCCTGTAAGTCATCCCGTAGGGATGCTTGAATATTCAGGTGAGAAGGCCATGCCTAGCGATATAGTGGGCTTGCGTGGTTATGATGGTAAGCAGACCGAAAACCGCTACAGCCATTGGATTTGGCGTCAATATGCGGATTGCATGTGGGATGACATAAGGGTCGGTCGTGTTTTGCCATACGTAGACAGTAGAGAAGAGGACGACGAAAAGCATGTTCATCCGCTACAGCTAGACGTTATCGACCGTTGCGTCGCACTTAGGAGTAATGTGGGTGAGACGGTTTTTACGCCTTTTATGGGCGTAGGCTCAGAAGTTTACAGTCCCGTCTTGATGGGGAGAAAGGGTATCGGGGCTGAACTTAAAGAAAGCTACTTCAGGCAAGCTGTTAAAAATGTGAAGGCCGCATCAGATGGTTACAGATTTGACCGTCAAAATGGGGAATTGTCTTTATGATTAATCGAAACCCAAAGCCACAAAGCGAGGTGCTTCGCTTCATCAAACACGGCCCGATCCAACCGATGATTGAGCCGACTTTACTGGAACGCCTGAGGGATCGGCTTCGCACTTGGAGCAACCAGCGATGACGGATGAACTCAAAAGCCATCTACGCTCGATGGCGCGAGACGAGCCAGAAAGACTTGAAGCCGCCGCGAAGGAATGGGCCAACCTTTTGAAGGAATTGAAAGGAACCGACGATGAAGGATAAAATCACCTACTGCCCAGAAACAGGCAAACGCCAGCGCTCTTTCACCATCGCTCTAACACAAGATCAGGAGACGATTGACGCAGAAATTGCCAAAGTGTTTAAAGAAATGAAAGGAGCCGACGATGACGGATAAAGAATTTAAGGTCGAGTCATGGCCGGAGCGAAAAGATAAAGGCGGTCAGTATGTAGGCAGCGGCCCTTGTGGTGTCAAAGTTACCCACAGGCGGACAGGCATACACGCCGCATGTGATCTCCACAGAAGTCAGCACAAGAACAGGATGGCCGCAATGGAGGCTGTCACTTGGATGTTAAACACGTAGTAAGGAGCCGGCGATGACTGACGAGTTAAAAGCAGCCAACAAGTTTGATTATGTGAAAATGATTGTTAACGAAGCCCGTGTAAATGCCGATACAGGCGATCAGGAAAGCATCGAAGCAGCCAGAACTCGTATGCACCAAATCGCCGAGGCAAACCCCCAATATGCAAAAGGCACCGACGATGAATGATCCGAAAAAGAGCGCGGTCCTTGCGATGAAGGAGGCACTGATGAAGGTGGCGAATATCGCGTCTGAACATCCGGAGGTAATCACGGAAGCGGCTCCTCTCCAATACGGGGGCGTTCGGTCGAGCGAGAACACCGAATTGTGGATGCTAATCGACAGAAAGTCTGTGCAAGCCCGCATCGAAGAGCTTGAGGCGTTCGCCCAGCTTGTGATCGAAGAACTTGATGTAGCCGCACTCGACGACTGCGAGAGCGGCGTCGCGTCGGTAAACGCAAAACTCGCAGGCCAATACCTTAACGACTACCGGCACACCCGCGAAGCGACCTACAAGCTCAGGGGCAAAGCCGCTAAGATATTAGAAGGAACCGACGACCATGACGGGTGAAGAATTTCAAACCTTGATAAAGGACATGGACGATTACCAGACCGGCCACGTTCCTGCCATGCTCCTAATGGAGCGAGCGACAAAAGGGCTAAAGTCACAGCAAGCCCGCATCGAAGAGCTTGAGGCACATATTCGAGTGCTGCTGGATAGCAACCCAAACGCCCGACTTTGGCCCGAATGGCGGTCTGTTCTTGACGTGTGGCGGGATGAAGCAAAATACATACTGAAAATCAAAGGAACCGACGATGAAGGATATTAAATACATCGTAGACGGCTTAGTGTTTCTTCTCGCTTGGCTTGTCCCCTCGGTTGTAATTGTTGCCTTTGCCGCTATGTTTCCCAAAGTGTTTTTTGCCGCGCTTGTTATTTTTGGCCTTGGGTCATTCGCATGGTTTATTGGCTGGATGCGTGCGAACAACATTTCATTGAATGGAACCAACGATGAAACCGAGTAACAAAAACCTTTTACGGTTTTACCTGACTGCGCTAATCGCAATCCTGCTTGGCGTTCTTACTTTCATTGTTACAGTTATCCCCCCGCTGTGGAGGCTCCTCTAGAGCGCAATTCTTTGAGACAAAAGGAACCGACGCTAAATAGCACGCTCCAATATATCCGCCAGCCGCCGCAGCTTTTCAGCGTGAGCATGATCGGTGCAAGCGCCCGACTTGATAGAATAGGACAGCGCATCTAATTCCTCGGCAATCGCCAGCTTCCAACGGTCCACGGCAAAATCCCCCATCTGTCAAACCTTCCCGGTGTTTAACCGCTCCGCACCCCAACGGATGCGCGACACTTCCCCATGATCTTTATGATAGGTTATGACCTTCATGTCACGCAATGCCCGATAGCCCTGGTGTTTGTGCCATGCATCGCCAGCCGCAAGCGTTCGGTGTGTCTCCACCTCGCATCCGGTTAGGTCTTTCTGCCCGATGCGCTGGTTATGGTGGAAGTGCCCGCAATGCCAAACGCGATTGGTGCTTTTGGCCCACATTTCCGGCACATCATTTGCCATGATTAGGGGGAGGTCATTTAGCTTTGCGCCATCGCCATGCGTGCTACCAATTAGCGTAGTGCCCCATCTAAAAAAGTAAAAGCTGGACGGGCTTTCATCGACCTCGACGCGCGGGTGCCCGTGGAAGCGGGCCGCCAGGGCAATGTTCAGCATTAGCGCTTGGTGCGGGTCATGGTTGCCGGGATTGTTCCTAACAATAACCTTTTCGTGTTTTTCAAGCATGCGTTCGATGCAGCGAACCATTGCGCGGAACCCTACAGATGCAACCTTTTGGAAGCGCCCGTCCACGTCTAGCTGGTTTTGCCCTCTAGGCGTTCGCGCCGTGGAATCGTCTGCATGGAAAAAGTCGCCCANATTNAGCAATAAACCAGTTTGTGCAGGCGGGGCGCGTTCGACNAACTGNTCAACCGCTTGGAATGTAATCTGCTCGGCCTTGGCCAAGTCAAACGATTCCCCTGTTTCAGGCTCCCATGACAGCAAACCAAAATGAGGGTCGCCCATCGGGATGACGTTTATCAGATCCGCATCAAACGCCTCTGGGGCAGGCTTAACAGGCGCAAGGGGTATATCCTCGCACAAGCCTTCAATCGCCGCCTTAAACGCCTCTAGCGATTCTTCCCGGTCAGGACTTTGCCGCTCCCAAGTGCGCTGAACCTCGCCAGACGGACCGCGCTGCACAGTCACCTTGCCCATCATGTAGCCAGGCGCAACGCCTTGCTCAAAGTGACCGGGCGCAAATCCAGCAAGCGCCGCGCGCCGCCTCACGATGTTTAGTATTTTAGATGAATAAGAGCGAGCCCTACCAAGCGCCGCGTCAGCGCCTTGACATGTCCCCACCTTCATTATGGATTCCAATGCGGCACGCTCTTTTTGCGTGTTGCAATACTCAAGCAATTCGGGTTCTACGTCCAAGAAACTTACTCCGCAGCTTCGTAATATCCCCGAACCTTAGCCAAATTCTGGTAACAGTCAAACCACGCCGCACGAATTTGTAAGATGAAGCGGCTAATTTTAACGTCGCGCGCGTCCGTTTCGGTCTTGAGATACACCGTAGCGCCGCTCGGCCACCTATACGGGGTTAGCGGCGCTATCGGTGGAACAACGGGAAACGCATCGCAAGATAGGTATTCATCAGGCGGTCGCGACACATTGGTTTCAATCTGCTTGGCCTGACAACCCGCCAAGAAGATCGTCAAGAGGATTGCTGTTATTGCTTTCCGCATTCTCAATCACCTGTTCCAGTGTTTCCTGTTGTTCATCGAACTGTTCCGCGCGCTCTAATGCCTCTGCATCGGCCACACGGCGCGCCTCAGCCGCTTTTGCGCGTGCATCGGCCTCAGCCTGCCGCAATTCGACAAGCACGCTCTCACGGCCCGCATTGTAACGCTCGCAGCCGTAAACATAAACGGCAAGCACCAGCGCAATGCCTGCATATACCTGCCATGGCACGCCACGCAAAAATGATAGCGCGTTAGCTAATCCCATCATCATCATCGTCGCCCCTCCTGGTTAAAAGGTTAGTCTTGCGGTTAGAGCCTTCGCTTGTGCCGAAGTGATACGCCACGACACTACCAGCCCAGCCTATAGCAACGCCAAGCACGACAAGCGCAACCTCTGCGTTGCCTTCGGGGATCGGCCAATGGAACATTCCGGCGACAATGCCGAACGCCAGTAGCAGGACGAAAAAGCCCGTCAGGTGCCGGGGAAGGTCTTTCATAGCCCCCGCCGATATAATGCGGCCTCGGCCTCGCGGCGACGGGTCAAACCCTTCATCACGCGACCGCCTGCCTTATTCCAGCGCACGAACTCATTAGCCGCGCCCTCATGGTCGCCAGCCTTGTGTTTGCGCAGCAAGGTTGAGCTGCGAAAGTTTGCGCCGCCCACATTGTAAGTGAAGCTGATAAGCGCATCGAATTGCTCTTGCGATGTGTTGGCAAGCGCGCCGCCTAGCGCGCCCTTAACTTCGCGCTCGAATTGCTTTAGATGTTGCTTAAAACGCGCCTCGGCACGCTCCATAGACCACACCGTGCCGGGCTTGATCGGGCGCATATCTTCATCGCTTGTGGAGCCCCATCCGATAGTCCAAGGCGCGCCGCCCGTGCCGGGATCGGGATATGCCTCGCAATCGCCGTTTGGCAGCTTCTTGGCGTATCCCTCGAACTCGTGCATCAGTGCGATGCCTTCAATCCCCGTAACTTGCGGCGCAGGCGTGCCCTCGCGGTGGCTAGGTGCATCTGGCGTGACGTTACACTCGTTCATTGCGTTGTCCTCTTCACCTTGCGGGCGGGATTGGGATTTGAAGTCTGCACCTCGCATCAATCCTGCTATGATTTGGGTCAGTTGATTGAATATCAAGTCTGTCAATTTCCCTTATAGTGCACTCCATAAAGGAGCTTCGGCTGTCCATGACGCTTTGCATGCGGTCCACGTCTTGCCTAAGTGCGGCAACCTCAGATTCAGTCTGGGTCGTGCCTACTAAAAAACCCGAAAAGCCCCCCAAGGCGACTATCGCTATTGGGCTCACCCATGCTATTAACCCCTGAGCCTGGCCGAATGTTATCCGGTCGCTCTTCGCCTCCAATTTCAATCACTCCGGTTTTTAACAGCCAGAACAGCGCGACGACTGACGGAATTATTACTAGCAAATCTAAGAAACCAGTCATTTCCGCCCCACACGAAAAACAAAACCAACTCTGCCCAGCTTAGGACATTATAGACTTGCCATAGCCTATTTTGATCTGGCGCGACACTTAAGAAATTATGCAAAAATGCAAATTCTGCTAAAAGAAAACCTATAGTCATGGTCGCCATTGTCAGCATTATCATGCCTATGGCCTTCTGCCATGCACACCTTGGCTTAGCGAGCACAATTGACGCGGCGACCAAATCTATAACAATATAGAATGCAAAAGATTCATAAGACCACGCCGCAAGACTGGCGGCGGCAAAAACAAGCCAAACCCTAGCCATTCTTGTACTGCCTAAACTGATCGGGATTGATATGCTTAGGGCTAAAGCGACATGCCAGAGCGTGTAAGTCATTAGTACCTCGCTGGCTTAGGCTTTGGTTTAGGCGTTCTTTTGGGCCTTGGTCGCTTTTCTGGAAAAGGTCGCGGCTCTGGAATAGGCCTAGGCTGGGGGAATGGTGGTGCGGGAGGCATACCCCGCACTGGTTCAATTGAGTGTATCGGGTCAGTTTTGTTAATTTGCAAAATTGTCATGTCTATAACCTTAACCTCAAGCCTCAAATATGGCTATAGCTGAAAGTGGCCTGCCTGTCACGGTATTGGAGACAGTAACTCCAGACGTAGACGCTACAGCTTGGCCTAATTGCAAGCCGTCGCCATATAGTAAATTCTCCTCTTGTGTAGCGCCAGTCATACCTGCAAGAGATGATTGCGTTGATGTTCCAAGCCCGACAATAGCTAGTGCATTGTTACCGCTAGGCGTTGCGGTAATTGTGTCCAGTCGCTCAAAAGAGACAGTAGGCGAATTAGATGCATTTTGAGCAGATCCCGCCACAAGCCCCCATATATTCGGCGTAATGGCAGATGTTATGCTGCCGGAAAAGCTATAAGGCCCATCCCCTGGCAAATCGTTTTCGCCAATTACAAAACCCGCAAATGCCTCAAATGCTGTTGATGGGTCAGAAGTGTTAGTGCCGCTAAAAAACACTTGGGACATATTCGCCGATCCTGAAGAACCGACAATCTGCAAATCAATAGCTGTGGGATTGTCACTAGTGCCTGTCCCGACCATTGCGAAAATGTATCTATCCGGCCCTGATGCGACTAGACTGCCCCCGCTTATTGACGCGCCTGTCCCGCTAGCTTTAGTGCTGTCAACAAACGACGGCGGAACTGACGGGGCCGAACCGCCGCCTGACTGCCTGCTACCTATGCCGATCTTAAGTCCTAAACGCATATAAACTCCTAAATCGCCACAGCGCCTTTTGCATCAGATGACGCAAAAGAGTTGCCCTTATTGTCAAACGGGATAATTGGCGCGACTAGGTTGCTAAGAAGCAGTCCGTCTGGTGTAAAGTCACCGTTTGGCGCGTCAACAAACAAAGTATCACCATCGCCGCCAATGGATGTGCCGACAGCAGTCGATGCCAATCCCACGTTATTGTGGACGTGGTTGTTTTCAACTGTAGGCAATGGTGCACCTGTTGGCGGGGCGGTCAACCTAACTGAAACATTGTTGGAGGTGACACAATAAATGTCGCCTAAACCTGTCGAGGCATTAGAGTTTGTGATTGTCAGCCTTTGTGTAGCATGTGTGTTAGCTACATATATCATGTGGGAGCCGCTGCCTGTGCTTGATTGCAAATTTTCGTCAGGCACGCCTGTTCTATTGTGCCAGACGTTAGCAATCACGGCAAAATCCTTTGCGTTTCCAGGCACGTTCTCAGGGATTAGGGTGTTTTGCTGATCGGAATCCCAGCTTTCATTCTGCGCAACATAAAAATTCTCAGCGAAACTGCTATTTGCAATTTGCCAATAATCGCTGTGAATATCAAAGTGAGTCGGGAATGTGGCTGCGGCGGTTTTTACGTCATAGTCATTAAAACCCGCACCGTTAGTCGTGCCAGGCTCTGAGATGTTTGCCGCAGTTCTACTGTCATCAATTAGGGTTGCGCTCCAATCAGTCAAAGCGTTAATTGCATTAACGACGCTGGCAACTCGGTAGTTTGTATCTGCTTGATAAGCGGCTTCACTCGTCAAAACAGGGAAAGTCAAAACCGTCACGCCATCTTCTTTGCAAATAATATTTCCGCCCGTCCTACTCAATGTGGCCGTTGCGGCTGATCCAGTATATTGCACGGTCAACGCCTCGACGTTTGTGTAGTAAAATGCACTAGAGTGGTTTGTGACTTTGTTTGCGACAACAACTTGCGCGGTTTGGAATAAGTCAGCCCATGTGTCAGTTACAACGCAACCACGCACTAGCGCGGACTTATCTCCAACGTCATTGACGTCCTGAATATCGGCCTCTGTTAGAAATACGGTATTTCCAAAAGAACCAGCAAATAATGATGGGTTTATGTTGCGCGGGCGTAATCTCCAAAGATCATCGCGCCCACGGCTTTGCCTAATTTTTGCGCCCGCATCATACCAAGGCGCGCCTGCCGTTGCATCTAATGGGTCAAACTGTAAAGTCTCGACAAAATCATGCGTGACATTAGGCCCGTAAAACCACAGGCTGCTTATACGCGGACGAATGCGCGTAAAGTCAAAAGTTATTGCTGGGGGCGGCTCTGCAAATGTTACAGGAGTAGTCGCGTCAATCTTGCACCAAAATTCAGGATTGAGCAGCCCAGTGCCGCCTGCAAGGCTATACGTTCCCGCTTCTGTCACTGTGATCCTTGGCCTATTCGGAGTAGGCGTAGTAGCTGCAATTGCATCAAATGCGTCGGCCATATTGGTGTAATCGCCGCCGCCGCTAGCTGCTACAGTAACTTCTAAGTCGTGCTCTGCGTCAAACAGGCCGAAGTCGATAGGGCCCACGACACGGTTTTGCATTGTTGCGTCCTTAGGCACAGCCTCGTAGTAGAGTTGCGCTGTGCCCTCGGTGCCGCTTGGTTTTTTAAGAGTGACCCACCATCCAAACATGCTATAACTCGAGCCGTCGGGCCGGGTAAAATACTCAACGCTGGGTGAGTTAACTCTAACCGTCTCACCTTCAAACATAAAATCAATATAATCTATGCCCAAGTCATCCAAAAGAGTGCCCGCGTTGTTAGACGCGCCTCCGACACCAATTTTTAGACTGCCTGTTATAACTTGACGGGGCACGAATAGTGGCACTGCAACCGGCTTTGCCGTTGTGCGCGCGGGATCTGTCGGAGTAGATGCAAAACCACTGCCAGCCGTCCCGTTCCATGACGAGCTTGGCTCTATTGTGGCCGCTGAAATAGGCCCTACTGTAGCGCTTGTTGCGCTCGAACTCCCAAAAGGCCCTGAAGCTGAAACACTCAGGCTAATTAGCGAGCCTTCATCATCAGCGATAACTGAGTATGTGGGGTTAACTTCGCCCACAATAACATTGCCATCCTTTAGCCAATTTCGTCCGCTAATGCTCCCCCCAGAAACAACGCCATCGCTCGCCGTGAGCGTCTGCCCAACTTCCGCAAGGCCTGAAATTGAAGGTAAGGTTTCGAACGTGGGAGGGCCAAAATTAAAAAAGTCAGCAAAATCGTCAGCGCTTATTAGGTCCACCTCACCGCCGCGAATAATTGGGATCTGGTCAGTGCCAAGCAATTCGCTAACAACCGTGCCATTTGTGAGGATATTCGTCACCTGTTCCGCGCCGTAAAGAGGCAAGAAGCGCTGAGTCTTGAGAAAGCCCCCCTTGGCGTCGTAAAATCTCAGACTATACGTTCCCTCATTTACGAAAAAGTCATAATTCCCCGCCGCATCCGCAACAGCGCGATTTGCAACGCCGGAAACAGTTTCGATAGGTGTGCTGTTTTCATCTGAGTAAATTGGGACTACGGTTTGACCGTCAGAAAGTTGGACAACCTCAACCTGAAAGCCTGGCAGGGAATTGCCCTTGTCATCCGTTATCGTGTTAAAATAATGAAACATAAGGAGTCCTTAGGTGAATGGGTTGTCCAAGAAAAATGCAGTAACATCGGATGTTGCAACAGTGCCTAAGTTATCTGTAACTGTGCATCTGTAAACCGCCTCTGCACTAGCGCCTTCGGGCAAAAAAAGCGAAAATGCGGTTGACGCCGTAAGGGGCGATGTAATGGCCCCCTGAGAACCGCTTACAAAAGACCATTCATAAGAGAATGGCCCCCGTCCTCCGCTAGGCGTAGCGGACACTGGCGCAGTAACTACAAAGCCATTTGTTGACGACCTCCCGAATGTTTCCGAGGGCGTAATGGTAACGCTTAGCGGGTCAACAAACTCCGCTGCGATTCGCCAAGCATTGTCCTCGTAAGCCTGCACCTCGTTTAATTCACGCCAGCCGCCATCCACATACACCCGCGCCCTAGTGACCTCGCCCCAAGCGCCTTCATCGCGAACAATCATGGCGTATAGAAAAACACAATATCGCCATTTTGAGGCGACGTAGGGTTAGGCGAGCCTTCAGGCAAAATAAAAACGCGCCCCGATGAATTAGTAGCCTCTGCATGGTGCAAAAATGCGCCTTCGCCGTCATAGATAGGCTGCACCCCCTCAAACGTGCCGCCGTCTTTCGGCATAAGATCGTCAGTCGTCGGGATGTCGTTATCAAGCAAGCCCTTCGTGTCAGCCATCATCTGCCGCATGGCGTTGTTTACGTTAGCAGGGGGCATACCCTCGCCAATGTTGATCCCGCTAATGGTGTTGTTTTGGTTTGGATCGGTTGAGTAGTCGGAAACTGCCATTTGTCAAAATCCCGTTATTGGTTTATGTTTGGGCCATGCCGCAACGCGACAGTGAAGCCATTATCCAGCTTGAAGCGGAATTAGCGCAATCCCGCATAGAGCCTTGGGAGGCTGAGAAATACCTTGAGAAAAGGCATGCCGCCAAGGTCAAGCAATCAAGCGAGCCAAGCAAGCGAAGGGCCGAAGCCGTAGAGAGCGCGAAGGCGCTAGCTAACTCCGTCCTGCATCTAGCCGGGCTAATTGGGCTTGGGCTTGGCATTGGCTACGTGTTCATGCCCTAGCGGAATAGCCTTCTATCTTCATCTCTTGCAATCTGAGCGCCCCCCCTTCCGAACAATGCCGAGCGACCTATAGCATTGCCCACCATTCTTGCGGTGTCGGGGCGTTCGAACGCTATTTGCGCAAGTCTTTTTTGGCCTTGCTTTGTTCCAAACAATGTCAAAAGCCCTGCGGCAGTTAATCCACCCTGCGTCATGCCGAAGGTTTTATCTTCTTCGCCGTAGTTTGCAGCAAAGTCGGCACCAAGCGAACCCGCGCCAAGCAAACTGCCCACTATCGCCCGCCTTGCTGTTCCAGAGTCGTTGATTCCCGAAGGCATAACCTCTTGCGCAGTGTCCGCTAATCGCGACATAGGATTGACCCCGCCATATCGGCGGTCACTGCTTTGAATCGCGGCCTGAAACTGCGACGGGGTTGCAACACGAACGCCTGCCCCGCCAGAATCACCCTTCGCCCTGTCTGTTGCGTCCTGAAGTGTCCGTGACTTGCGATACGCGCTATTCGCGTTTGCAAGCCGACTTGTGACTTGCTGCCCACCCTGCCTATTAACAAAGTCCTCTAGGCCATCAATTCCTTGACCCAACATGTCCGCATAAAACGCCGATTGCCCGCTTGCGTTGCTCCGATCTGTCTTTAGTCGCCGCAAGCTCTCCGAAAATTGATCGCCAGTCATAAACCCTTGGCTTATTGGAAAATCAATCTCGTTTTCAATCACTTTTAGCGCCGCCTCTTGCTGTGTGGGAGGCAAGTTTGTGTTTGCTATTGCGCGCATGCTATCAGCCGTATCTTGAAGCTTGCTGTCTGCGGGAAAATTCTGGCCTTTTAGCGTGTCGTCGTAATATTTTCCTACCGCTCCATCATAAATCCCATCCGATCTATTTCCGATAAGCTCAGTTACGCCCTCACGCCCAATGTTATTAGTTGTAAAGCCTATATCTTCGCCAGCTAAATCAAACATCCTTCTATTAAGGCCCTCAAGACCCTCGCGCCGCCTGTTGTTAATCATGTCGCCCACAATCGGAATGGATGTGAGCGCATCCTCTGCCCGCGAAAACAAGCCGCCGCCGCCGTCAATCTGTCGGGCTACAGTTTGCGGGGCACCTTGATCTATAAGCACTTGCGCATT
>JABSRR010000048.1 GCA_013215025.1 Pseudomonadales bacterium | reverse complement strand
CTAAGTAGGTTGCTGAAACCTGGCCAGGTCATCGCCTTATCGGCGCCGACAAACTGACCGTTGTTAGCTAAGTAACCGGCCTTTGCCTGCGCATCGACACCGCCAATAGCATCTTGCGGGGTTGCCAGCAGCGGCCAGTCGTAATTAAATCCGTTCCACAAAATACTGTTGGTCGCACCTTCAGCCAAATCTGGCCCAGATACAACACGAAAATAAAACAGTGCTAAGAAGAAGGAGAAGAAAAACATCACTTCAGAAAAAATAAACCACTGCATGCCGATCCGGTAGGAACGCTTTAATTGTTCAGAGTTCATGCCTTGAAGATTTTCTTTAATCGTCAAGCCAAACCAAACACCCAACACGGTAATAAACATTGCCAAACCAGCGCCGAATAAAAACCAGCTGGTAGAGCCCGAGCCATCACCAGCAGATAGCGCATTAATACCGCCCGCTACACCATAGACCGTCATCGCCAAAGTGACAGAGGCAAGAATCGCCATACTGCTTTGCTCTGGCACATAATAGGTCTGAAAATCTTCGGTTTTTTGACCTGCCATTGTTACTCTCCGTTATTACTGTGCAGCCACCTGAGCATCGTCAGGCTGCGGCGTCACATCAAAAATTGTATAAGCTAAAGTTATTGTCTGAATGTCATCCGGCAAATCTTGATCAACAATAAACTGCAGCGGCATATCAATGTCGCTACGGCCGGCTAACTCTTGTTTGTTAAAGCAAAAACACTCGGTTTTATGAAAAAATTCAGCTGCTCGTCCCGGTGAAACCGATGGTATTGCTTGCGCAACCATATTTCGCGGGGTTGGATTGCTAGCAAAAAACGTTGTATTGGTTGCTTGGCCGGGGTGCACCTTAATACTGGTGACCTCAGGCTTGAAGTCCCACACCATGCCGTCGTTATTTTCAGCCACAAATTGAATTGTAACCGTACGGCTGGTATCGACTTGAACTTCTACCGCTTCATAAGCGGCATCGGCGGTTTTGCCATTAATACCTGCGATATCGCAAAATACATCATATAGCGGAATCAATGCAAAACCGAACGCAAACATGGCCAGAGCGCCTGCAAACAACTTAATGACCAGTTTGTCAGCATTTTGTTTAGCCATGTTTACCTCTCTACCTCACATCATAAACAGCGTTTATTTGACTTGAGGTGGTACCTCGAAAGTGTGGTATGGCGCTGGCGTTGGAATTGTCCACTCCAATCCTTGCGCACCTTCCCAGACTTTATCTTCTGAAACCGGACGACCATTACGAATGGTTGAAACAACATTGTATAGGAACAATAGCTGTGCTGAACCATAAATAAAGGCACCAATCGACGACATCATATTGAAGTCAGCGAAAACCATATTGTAATCTGGAATACGACGCGGCATACCTGCTAAGCCAACAAAATGCTGCGGGAAGAAGGTTAAGTTAAAGCCGACAAAGCCGATCCAGAAATGCACTTTACCCATCGTTTCGTTGTACATCTTACCGCACCACTTAGGTAACCAGTAATAGGTCGCTGCTGAGATCGAGAAGATCGCACCTGCAACCATGGTGTAGTGGAAATGCGCTACAACAAAGTATGAGTCATGGTACTGGAAGTCATTCGGGGCGATTGAAAGCATAATGCCTGTAAAACCACCTACGGTGAAAAGAATCACGAAAGCGATTGAGAAAAGCATTGGCGTTTCAAAGCTGATCGAGCCTTTAAACATGGTAGTAACCCAGTTAAATACCTTCGCCGCCGTCGGGATAGCAATTAACATGGTTGCCCACATGAAGTAGAGCTCACCTGCAACAGGCATACCTACGGTAAACATATGGTGAGCCCATACAATGAACGAAAGGAATGCNATAGCTGCTGTTGCATAAACCATCGACGCATAACCGAAAAGCGGCTTACGTGAGAAGGTTGGAATGATTTCAGAAACCACACCGAATGCCGGCAAAATGATGATATAAACTTCAGGGTGACCAAAGAACCAGAAAACATGCTGGAATAGAACTGGATCACCACCACCTGCAGCACTAAAGAACGAAGTACCAAAGTGGATATCCATTAACATCATGGTTACCGCACCCGCAAGAACCGGCATTACCGCAACTAATAAGAAAGCCGTAATTAACCAAGTCCAAACGAACAGAGGCATCTTCATGTAGGTCATGCCCGGTGCACGCATATTGACGATAGTCGCGATAATGTTAATCGCACCCATGATCGATGACGCACCCATGATGTGAACACCAAAGATAAAGAACGTTACCGAAGGTGGCGCATACGTTGTTGAAAGCGGCGCATAGAAGGTCCAACCAAAGTTTGGACCGCCACCTTCCATAAATAATGAAGATACCAGAATCGCAAATGCAAACGGTAGAATCCAGAAGCTCCAGTTATTCATCCGCGGCAGAGCCATATCAGGCGCACCAATCTGCATCGGAATCATATAGTTAGCCAAGCCAACAAATGCCGGCATGATGGCACCAAATACCATCACCAAGCCATGCATGGTTGTCATCTGGTTGAAGAAGTTTGGCTCAACAAGCTGCAAACCCGGCTGAAACAACTCAGCACGAATTATCATGGCAAAGCTGCCGCCAAGAATAAACATGGCGAAGCTGAACCATAAGTACATACCGCCAATATCTTTATGGTTGGTTGTTAGCAACCAACGTGAAATGCCTTTAGCAGGACCATGTGCCATTAGATGCTACCCCCTACTGGTTTTTAAATTGATATACGTCGATAGGCTGGACTTTCTCACCCATATTATTACCAAATGCATTACGCTGGTAGGTAATAACTGCTGCCATTTCAACATCATTAATCTGCTGACCAAACGCCTGCATCATCGTGCCAGGGATACCGTTCACACCAATATCCAGGTGCTTATCAAGCGGACCCATAGCGACTGCACTGCCTGCGATGGCCGGACCAACGCCGCCTTCACCTGCCATGCCGTGACACGCTGCACATTTGCCGTCGTAGACTGATTTACCCTCAGCCATCAACTCGTCCATGGTCTTTTCAAGCTTAATCATTTCAGCTAGCGCTGCAGCTTGCTGCTGCTTATCAGCAATAAAGCTATCAAACTCAGCCTGCTCAACGACATTCACCACAATCGGCATAAAGCCATGGTCTTTACCGCAAAGCTCAGCACATTGACCGCGCAATACACCAGTCTCAAGTGGGCGCGCCCAAGTTTCGTTAATAAAGCCTGGAATGGCATCTTTTTTAACGGCAAGATGCGGCACCCACCAGGCGTGAATAACATCATTAGCGGTGATCAAGAAGCGGGTTTTTTTGTTCACCGGAATGTATAGCGGGTTATCCACTTCTAATAAATAATGCTCACCCTTCACATCTTCGCCAAGAATTTCAGACTGCGGCGTACGTAGGTTTGAGAAATATTCAACTGGCTCACCGTCTTCAAGCAGATATTTGTACTTCCACTTCCACTGGTATCCGGTGATAAGAATGTCAAGATCAGCGTCTTCAACATCATATAATTTGATCAAGGTAGACGAAGCGGGGACCGCCATCAATACAAGAATAATAGTCGGTATAATCGTCCATGCTAGCTCGGCCACGATATTTTCGTGGAAGTTAGCTGGCTGATGGCCTTTCGACTTGCGATACGCAAACATCGAATAAAACATAAAACCAAACACGCCAATACCGACGATAATACAGATCCACATAACTAACATATGCAAATCATAAATTTCACGACCAAGCTCTGTTACACCCGGCACCATATTCGTCATGTTTGGTCTGTCATTCGCAACAGCATCTGATGACAACATCGCCAAGAAAAGCACAGGACTTAGCGCCAGCTTTTGTAGCTGTCTCGCTTTCAGGTACATAATTGCCCGTCTCTCCGTCATGTTATTTAAAAATGGAGCGATTTAACGCAAGGTTAATTCGCAAGATAGAAACATTATTTTTAGCAACCACAACATCTTGTGGTATTTATAAATAAATTTTCTATATGTTGTTTTTGCACCAAAATTACGCACTAAGGTGCGACAAAACGCCGCAGATTATACAGATAGCGCCCCATAAAAGCCATATTATCTCTATGGCTTTATGGTAATTTAATGACAATTTTTTTAGCTTACAAAGCCGTGCTAAAAGGGCTACTGATTGCCCACCAGCACCGCCTGAGACTCAATATAGTCGACCACTATTTTGCGATTTTCAAGATTTGTGAACGCGGCAATATGGCCGCCAGTATAGCGCATCAACTGTGCAGGTGCTTTGGCCGCATGTTCCAGCATCTCGGCATGCTCAAACGCCACAACGGGATCCTGCAGTCCGTGCAGAATTAATAATGGGGTGGGACTAATCTGATCGATAACTGAGACTAAGCTGAAACGCGAGGATACCGTCCAACTCAAAGGGTATTGAAAGGCCCATGTAAGCCAAGATTTGCTCAAGGCTTGGCGCGCCACCAAGCGATAGTCTGCAAAGCCGGACTCTAAAATAATCAGCGACATCTGCGACGCTATATCCGGCCGCGTTGCCATTACATAGCCAGCCATAGAGGCACCCATACTTTGCCCCAGTACCACCCGCGGCTTATCGGCTGCAGTACGCGCTAAAAACCACTCGCTGACTTCGGCAATATCGCCCAATACCAGGGGCAAATCAGGCCAGCCCTGAGACTTACCAAAGCCGCGGTAATCTAGCAAATAAACATCAAAACCAAGGTCAGCAAACCAGAACACCGCATTAATATGCGTTGAGATATTCTGGGCATTGCCATGAAAAAACAAGATGCTGCCGCGTGAATCTTGGTCTACGTTTCGACTTGGCAGATACCAGAGATTTAGCGCCAAGCCATCAGACATAGGCAGCATGATATTTTCATAGTCATAACCCAAATCCGCCGGCGTTTGCAGCCACGCTTGTTGCGGCAAGAAAAATAAATTGGTGCAGCCAGATAACTGAACTAAACAAAGCCAAACTATCAATAGTTGAATGATACGCCTCATCGATAGTGCCACCGCCAGGCTAGCTGCGCTTCTGTATAGTCACGATACTGCTCGTCAAAATCATAATATTTAGCCTGCACACGCAGACCGTTATTTCGCGATAGCGGCAGATGCCAACCCAATGCCCCCTCAACGCGCTGATCATCTGCAATAAACTGATAAAAGCGGCTCTCAGCAAACCAACTACCACTGTCAGACTGCATAAACACACCGGCCTGAACGCCAAGTCCTAGAGCTGCCTCTTGCTGCATTTTACGATTAAATTCAACCCGGCCATTTAGCAAGATATAGGCATTCAACCCTAACAAGGGGTAGGTTTTGCCGTAGGCGCCCTCGGCGAACCATATCGGCGTATCGCCGGGCTCAGGGCTTTTATCTGAGGCAGCTATCTGAGACTTACTCGGCTGAAAACTTAAACGCTCAAAGCCGGCGCGAGAGCGCCAGCTATTACCGTTAAAGAATCGACTGGAAGGGCTTAGCGAGCTCACCTCTAGAATATTCAACTCGCGCAAATCAAGCTTGGCATTGTCATATACTCTCAATTTAGCCTGCCCTAAATTCAATGAGATAGACTCGGGGTAACCTGCAGGATTGTCTAGCAGATCGTGATAACTCGCCTTCCATTCAAGCTCAAAAAATTCACGGCGGTAAAGCTCATGATAACCGAGGTAGCCCGTCAAGGATCGTGATTCGTGACCTTGCTCCGGCCGAATCGGCTGCTCTGGCTGGCTATCAACACGAAACGCTGCCCATTGATTCATCGCTCTTAATAGCTCGAAACTGACATCGGCGTCTTGTTGCCGCCGCGCTTTGCGATTATTTTTATAACGCAGGTAATGATAGGCTAGCTCAGCAACTTGGTAAGCACGCTGCCCATCTGACGCGTCGAAGCTCAGATCTTGCCAGCGTAATTCTTGCTCAGCTAAGCGCCATGCCAATAGCTGGTCGTCGTCGGCCAGCTGCTGAATTTTATGCTGTAGCTTTTTTTGATTCGACGGCCGATATTTTATTGCAGCCACTGCCTCAGCGTCAGCCACCACGCGAATCGTATCAATCGGAATCGCTGATAAAGAAAACTGGCTAGATAAATCAAGCGATGGTCTTGCCACCTCAATCAACTCGAGCAACCGGAACGAGCAATTTTCATCGATAAAATAATAATCGAAGTTGATATCATTGAGTTCCCATAAATGCGCCACTAAACGATCGGTTTCATCTGGGCTCAAATTCAGTTTGTATTCCCACAAATCACGATTATCTAAGCGCGAGTACTCTTTAATTTTTTCATGATAAGGGGAGTCATTGAAACGACCGGGGTAGCCACCAAAAATACCGTTGTAGGCAAATAACAAGCCGCCACCATCGGTCACTAAGGCGCCAAAACTTACGGCATAGGCATTTAGGTCACTTTCTGAATCTTTGCGATCAAAGCGTAAGAAGGTGTGACCATACATCGATGATGGGCTATTCAGATAGGAGGCCGCCAACACCAAAGTGACCGAGTGGGCCGAAATATGCTCACGCCATTGTTGATAATCTTGACATATCTGCACCGGCAGCGCCTCAGCAAAGCCCGGCAGCTGCTCCGCAAGCCACTGCCGTCGGAATGGAAACTGACAGAAAACATCGCCTCCTGCAAGCAAACTCTCGATAGTGGCCGCCAGCTCGGCCGCCGGGTCTGTTTTACCTGTTGGTGCTAAAAAATATCGCGCATCATCAACAAAGCTTTCTGAGCCCTGAAAATGCAAAATCTTTAACCATGCCGCACTTTCAGATAACTTTTTTTGTTCTGCCAGCTGCACAAAATCAAGCGGCTCAGCGCGCGCAATAAAGCTGCCGCAGAGGCCAAGAAACAACAGTGCAACAGAAATACAGTGCAACATAAACATCAACTTGGTTTAAATTTAAGACAAAAAAAAGCCTGATTTGCATCAGGCTTGATCACCGCAAAAGCGCTTATGAAACGTATTTTGCCAGTGACTCATCAGCACTGATGACTGATGCGATATTGTTTACAACTTCTTCAGCAGTCACATTAGCGCTGGTGAAAATCTGGTCAAAGTTGTTGTGTAGCTCTTGTTTAAAGGCTTCACGGTCTGCTGCATCAACACCGATAGACACAACAAAGGCAGTTAATACTTCGCCATCACCACGTGCCACATCTTCAGAAAACTCATCCAGCAGTGAGCTGATATCAACCATCTTGTCACCACCATAGGTGAGTGTGCCTGAGGTTGAGCAGCCATTGGTGCCAGATGTCATACCCAGCGTACCGTTATAGGTTGACGCATTGGTATAAGACGCTAGCGCATGGTAAAGCAGGCCTGACTGGCCCTCAAACAACATATTGCCCCAGCCACAGTTTGGGCCACCCGGTGCAACAGCCATAGCCTGAGATGAGGCTGCAGTGATTACTATACTTGCTAATAGTTTTTTCATATTGTTAATCCTTTCAATATTTTCTTGTTGTAAAGCAGAACACGCTATTGTGACTTGCTTGAACACACTATAAGTGACAGTCAGCTATCGATGCGAGTGTTTTTTGATAATAGTCAGGTTTATCTATTCAGCCTTAATCGCGCTTAGCTTTGGCGAACGCAGCGGCAAATGCGCTGCCCATTGCGCCGTCCGACTGTGACGCCCGCCGATTCTGCGGCTTAGCTTGGCCCCTCGCTTTAACAGACGTCGCCGATGACCTGCCGCGCGCTTGTGGCTTAGTATCTGATTGCGCCGCTGCAGGGTCATCGGAAAGGCGCATCGATAAACCAATACGCTTTCGATTGACATCAACTTCCATCACCTTGACTTTAACAATCTCGCCCGCCTTAACAACCTCACGAGGGTCCGAGATAAAACTCTCGGACATCGCTGAAATATGCACCAGCCCGTCTTGATGCACACCTATATCGATAAACGCGCCAAAATTCGTCACATTTGTGACGGTACCCTCTAAAATCATCGCTGGTTTCAAATCAGAGATTTTCTCAACGCCCTCTTTAAAATCAGCGGTTTTAAATTCAGGGCGAGGGTCGCGACCAGGCTTTTGCAATTCAGACAGAATATCTTGAATGGTTGGCAGGCCAAACTGCTCGGTGACAAATTCCTGCGGCTTCAAGCTCTTCAAGGTTGACGTATCACCAATCAGCTTTGTAACCGCCTTGGCTGCTTTATTCGAAATGGTTTCAACTAAAGCATACGATTCAGGATGTACTGACGAGTTATCTAACGGATTGTCACTATCTCGCACACGCAAAAACCCCGCAGCCTGCTCAAATGTTTTGTCACCAAAGCGTGGCACTTCCTTTAGAGCATCGCGCGTTGCAAACGTACCATTCAAATCACGATAATCGACAATATTTTGCGCGATACGTGCATTAAGCCCAGAGACTCGACTCAATAATGCAACCGACGCCATATTTACGTCTACGCCTACCGCGTTAACACAATCCTCAACAACACCGTCTAGGCTTCTGGCCAGCTGCACCTGTGACACATCGTGCTGATATTGCCCCACACCAATCGACTTAGGCTCTATCTTGACAAGCTCTGCCAATGGATCTTGCAAGCGCCGCGCAATTGATACCGCGCCACGAATCGTGACATCTAAATCAGGAAACTCTTTGGCGGCAAACTCAGACGCTGAATACACGGATGCCCCTGCCTCATTCACCACGACTTTTTTTAGGCCTAGATCTGGAAACTCCTTCATGATCTCGCCGACAAACTTATCGGTTTCGCGCGACGCGGTTCCATTACCTATGGCGACTAGCGCCGCATTATGCTTTTTAGCGAACTGCACAATTACTGCTGCCGACTCAGCAATTTGATTTTTCGGTGGCGTCGGATAAATCGTCGCGAAATCTACCAGCTTACCGGTATGGTCAACCACCGCCACTTTACAACCGGTTCGCAATCCAGGGTCGATACCAATCGTCGCCTTAGCGCCTGCAGGCGCTGCCAATAACAGATCTTTTAAGTTGTCTGCAAATACCGAGATTGCACCCTCTTCCGCTTTTTCACGCAAAGTGGTCATTAAGTCCGTCTCGATATGCGTATGCAGCTTGATACGCCAGGTCCAGCGAATCACTTCTTTCAGCCAAGCATCGCCAGCGCGCCCCTGATCTTCAAGGCCAAGATGCTCAGCAATCATAATTTGCCCTGGATGCACAGCGGTAAGCTTTGGAGGCTCGTCACCGTCTTGCGGTAAATCAATCTTAGCCTGCAAGAAGCCTTCGTTGCGACCACGAAATACCGCTAGGGCGCGATGCGATGGCACCGACTGATAGCTTTCTGAATATTCAAAATAGTCACGGAATTTTGCCGCTTCGGATTCTTTACCTTCGGCAACTTGAGCAATTAAATGCGCCTCTGCGCTTAAGAAATTGCGCAACTTGGCAATCAATGTCGCATCTTCGGCAAAACGCTCCATTAAAATGTATTTGGCGCCATCCAAGACTGCCTTCACGTCTGAAAATTCTTTCTCAGCGTTAAGGTATTTTGCGGCCTCAACTTCGGGCGCTAATTCAGGGCTATTCAGTAAGCTATCCGCGAGCGGCTCAATGCCAGCCTCTATGGCAATTTGCCCCTTGGTTCGACGCTTTTTCTTATACGGCAGATATAAATCTTCTAGGGTGTTTTTTGCAGTACAGCTAGAGATGGCGTTTTTCAACTCATCGCTGAGCTTACCCTGCTCATCAATACTGTTAAGAATGCTCTGTTTACGCTCTTCTAACTCACGCAAATAACGCAAACGATCATCTAGGTGCCGCAATTGCGTGTCATCTAATCCACCGGTGACTTCTTTTCGATAGCGCGAAATAAAAGGCACCGTAGCCCCTTCATCAAGCAGCGCCACGGTAGCTGTCACTTGGTTTGTTGGCACCGTTAATTCGTCGGCAATGATTTGAAAAATATTGATCATATCGCAGTAATTTCTTCAGGTTAGCTTGAGAACAGCTGGCGATTATGCGAGAAAAAAGCTGATAAAACGAGATTGTTTTTCATGATTTTTTATGGTGTATTTGAGCACCATAGCCCTTAGGAAATGCTTATGCTAGATAATCGATCACAGTTATCCAAAACCACGCTGACGCTGCACTGGCTCGTCGGCTTGATGATGATTAGCCTGCTATCCATTGGCATTTACATGACAGAAACCAAGGCATATGGTTTATA
>JABSRR010000047.1 GCA_013215025.1 Pseudomonadales bacterium | reverse complement strand
ACGTATTGAAGATGCGAGCTTTTTACGCGCTCATCAATTTGTCGAAGATGCAGGCCCAATGGCGCACCCAGTGCAGCCGAAATCATTTATTGAAATTTCAAATTTTTATACCTTAACGATTTATGAGAAAGGTGCCGAAGTTGTTCGGATGATGGCGAACTTGTTAGGTCCAGAGCGATTTCGTCAAGCTACCGATTTATACTTTTCGCGCCATGATGGTCAAGCCGTGACCTGCGAAGATTTCGTACTGGCAATGGAGCAAGCTGCTGATATTGATTTGACGCAATTTCGTCTTTGGTATGATCAGGCGGGTACGCCCACGCTTGAAGTAACTGATGACTATGATGCCGAAGCACAACAATACCACCTGTTTTTTAAGCAACAGATTCCTGCCCTAGATCCCAAGCGAGCACCTCAGGCTATGCACATTCCTGTGCGCATTGCCTTATTAGGTGAGGCTGGTTTTTATCGTTTGCAGTGGGGTGAAGAGCAAGCCATCAGCAGTGATAATACCGAGTTTGTATTTGATATTACCCAATCTGAACAGCAACTAAGCTTCAACAATATTCCCGAGAAGCCAGTTCCCTCCTTGTTGCGAGGTTTTTCTGCACCGATTCATCTTAATTTTGCCTATGACTTTGCAGACATGCTGACCTTGCTTGCCAGAGATGATGATGGCTTTACCCGTTTTAATGCCAGTCAATGCATATTCGAACAGCTGATAAATGCACAGATGCATCAACAAGCATGCGACACTCAGCTGCAACAGTTGGCGGCAACATTTGCGACACTGTTGCACGATGTTGACGATAACGACCCTGCGCTGCTGACGATGTTGATGAGCTTGCCTGCGCAGTCATACTTGCTTGAGCGTTTCAAACCTTGCGACCCTTTAGCCTTACACCATGCCTGTGCTGATATTAAGCGTATGCTTATTCAGCAATTACAACAGAATATGGCTAAGCTTTATCGAGCACTTGAGCAAAGCTTGCAAGACATGCAAGCGGTTTATCAACCATTCGGGCAAGCTATCGGGCTTCGTGCCCTAAAGAACTTTTGCTTATCAAGTTTAGCTTTTATCGAGCATGAAGATGTGCACAGCATGATAGAGCGTCAATATTTTACAGCCAATAATATGACCGATCGCTATGCGGCACTCAATGCCAGTTTGCGACTGCAAAACCACTCGGCCTTAGCGAAGCAGTTATTGGCTGATTTTTATCAGCGTTTTGCGGATGAGAGTTTAGTCGTCAATATGTGGTTCCAAGCGCAGGCCGTGCAAGAGTCTGACAGTGCGCTGATACATATGCAGCAGCTGCTAGAGCACCCAGCCTTTGATTTACAGAATCCGAATAAATGTCGTGCTTTGATTGCAAGTTTTTGTCAGCATAATCATGCTGCATTTCATGCCGTCGACGGCAGTGGTTATCAATTTTTAGCCACGCAAATTATTGCTTTAGACAAGCTTAATCCGCAAATAGCGGCGCGCATGATGTCGCCGCTTAGCCATTGGCGAAAGTATACTGCAAATCATGCAGAGCACATGCGTGCGGCTCTCCAAACCATTGCTGATCAGCCAACGCTGTCGAAAGATGTTTTTGAGGTGGTTAACAAATCTCTGAATAATTCGACCGGTGAATAAAAAACGGCGACTTTTTCAGTTATCATGAGCCGACAAATTGCTGAATATCAGGAAAAATTATGCGGTTACAAGGCATTTCATCACCTATTGTATGGCTTTTGCTTGGCCTGCTGCTTGCTGTTGCTGAGTCGGCATTAGCCGATATTTACCGCTGTCAAACCGAGTCTGGTACCTATCAGTTTCAGCAGGTACCTTGTGCCGATAATCAGATTGTGGGTAATACGGCAGCGCATAAAGCCTGGCAGCAGATGCGTGATCTATCCGATGAAGGCGAGCGCATACTTGAACGCCTAGGTCCCTCGGTTGAGTCGATAAAGCGTTGTAAAAATGATATGCGCCAGTTTCAGGATCAGCTGTTCGACCTGAATACCTTGCTGAAGCAGGTTGATGCGCGTGCTCACCCACAGTTATTTAAGTCTTATGGTTATATTCAAGAATGTGCGGAATGTCGAAGCTCTGCTTTGGCGGCTTGCCAAACGGCTGATCAATTTTTAGATCAAGCGATGATTAACCTTATGCGGATTCAGTAATCGGCTGTCCCCGAATTACGCTACTCAGCTTGGAGCTTAGACTGATTCTGCGTATAATGCCGTTTTTCATATCGTAATGACGGACGGCTTGGAGAGTTTAATGAGCGATTTTAAAAAATATGAATGTGTAATTTGTGGCTTTATCTATGACGAAGAGCAAGGCTGGCCCGATGATGGCATTGAGCCAGGTACAAAATGGGATGATGTACCAGAAGATTGGAGCTGTCCAGATTGCGATATTTCAAAATATGACTTCGAGATGGTTGAAATTTAACCGCCTTGATTTTTGTACAACATCTAATTGTGCATTTAAGTTTTAAAAAAAGCCGCATTAGCGGCTTTTTTTATGCCCCTGAATTTCTGCCACTGAATTTATGCCCGTGAATTTATGCCCCTGATTTTTTTATGCCTCCGGTTTCACGTCGCTGTTTGCGCTGTTACTTCTGTGGTTTATCTATATCGTATGCAAGCTTTAATGCGTATACCCTATATAAAAATTTATCGGCTTTAGCGACCGTGATTATTCTATGCCAGAACTGACACATTTACTTTATCGATACCCCAAGATGACGTTGTTGCTGTCGCTATGCCTGATTATGGTTTTTGCATTCATCGCACGTGATGTCAGGTTGAGCAATAATTTTGCCAGTTTATTTGCGATGGATAATCACAGCAATGACTATCGCCACTTTTATCGTCAACAATTTGGCGCCGATGATGGTGTGCTTATTGCCGTCATTGATGTAAATCAGATCAGCCCCGCACTAACCGCTGAATTGATCAGAGCTACCGAAAAGTTAGAGCTGCAGCCAGAGATTGAACGCGTGATAAGCATAGCTAACAGTTCAATTATGCATAATGATAATGATAGCTTATCGCTTGATCCAGTGTTTTTTAATCAAGATCCTTTGGCTATGCCTGCAGATCAATTTGCAGAAAACGTTCAGCTGCTGCGACAGTCTGCCATTTCTGCAGGGCGTTTGCTTGCGACTGATAAAGAAACATTATTGATTTATGCCCAGCTGCCGATCGATTATGACAGCTTTGCTAAAGTTAAACAGCCGGCTGCAAAGTTCCGGCAGATTATCGAACAAAGTTTTTTACAGCCGCACTTTAGTTCGCATGAACCAAGCTTGTATTTTGCCGGTATTGCGTTTACTCGTATTGGCATTCTTACTCTGATGCGGGCTGATTTATTTCTGTTAGTGCCATTAACAGCCTTGGTATTAGCAATATTATTGTTTTATGTGTATCGCAGTTTTAGCGTGGTTTGGATAAGCCTATTGGCAACGGTATTCTCAATTACTGCGACGCTCGCGGTGATTGGCATTAATAACGATAATATTAATCAGCTAACGGTTACTTTTCCAGTTTTGCTGATGGTGATTGTGGTGGCCAACGGGATTCATTTTTTTCATCGCTATGTGCTTGAGCTACAAAATGGCAAGTCCAAGCCAGATGCGATTCGGATAATGACTGAGCAAGTGTCAAAGGCGACATTATTGTCTTGCCTGACAACCGCGATTGGCTTTTTTGCCTTAATGACCGCTGATATGCCCATTTTACACAGTTTTGGGGTTTACCTAGGGGCAGGTGTGTTGCTCAGTTTTGTAGGCTTAATTGTGATTATTCCGAGTGGTTTGTACTGGCTGCAACCAGAGCTTAATTATCATATGCCATCGTGGCTTGAGCGAGTTAGCCGGCGAAACTATTTTATGTCTGTTGTACAGGCGCTATCGAGTAAACCTTGGCGATTACATGTTTTGCTGATCGCTAGTCTGTTATTGATTAGCAGTGCTTTTATCGCCTCTAAGGCAAGCTATGATTATTATTTAAAGGATATGTTAGATACAGATCACCCGCAAATTAAGGCCGGTGAATTTCTCGACAAGCATCTGTCTGGCGCCTTGCCGCTTGAAATATCACTGTTGGCTAAGCCAGGCGATTTTAAGCGTGCCGATGTTTTGCAGCGTCAACACGCTTTCACTGAGTGGTTGGCGAATGCCGGTATTGATGCTTCTGCACTTTCACTTGCAAGCGTTATTGCTGAGTTAAATCGGGCGATGCTCAATCAGCCCGCTAGCCGTTTTCCCGATTCCGATGCACATATAGCTCAACTGCTGCTGCTACTGGAAAGTAGTGAAGACCAAATTGTATCGCAGCTGGTAGATGCAGAGTTTTCGCATGCGCGAATTAAGGCTAATATTCCTGATGTGGGAGCGGTAGCAGTGATGCAGTTGAAACAGCAAATTGAAACTGCTGGGCAAGCATTTTTCCATGCTGTTGGGGTCGAGGTCACGCTGACCGGTGAGTTGCCAGTTGCCTATGAAGGCATGAATAAGCTAACGGAAGAATTGATTCAGTCGGTGCTAGTGGCTTTGATATTTATTGTGATTACCATTGCCTGCATTTTTCGGGATTGGCGCTTAGTGCTGGCAGGGATTTTTCCAAACATTTTACCGATAGTGATGGGCATGGCCTTATACAGTTTAAGTGGACAGGGCATCAACCCTTTACCAGGTATTGCGTTTTGCATTGCGATTGGCATTGCGGTTGATGATACGGTGCATTTGTTTGCCCGCTATAATGAAGAACTCCAGCGTAAGCAAACTCGTCAGCAGGCCGCCGTGGCAGCGGTACAGGCGGTAAAAGGGGCATTATTTTGTTCTAGCTGTATCTTGTCGATAGGCTTTTTATTATTTTTGCTCTCGGGCTTTACTTGGAACCGTGATCTAGGCCTGCTGGGTGCCTTCTTAATTGTTAGTGCGTTGTGGGCAGATTTGCTGATAACGCCACCGATACTGGCTATGGCTTCTGATGATCAAGCTGACAATTGCACTGGCAGCGCCTGACGTCAAGCCTGGCTTCAGTTATAATAGCGGGATTTATACAACCCCAAATACTAAGATAATCAACTATGACCGCTACGCGTTATTTAACAGGCATTACGACCACGGGCACGCCGCACCTTGGTAATTATGTTGGTGCTATTCGACCGGCTATTGAAGCCAGTAAAAATGATGACTTTGAATCGTTTTACTTTCTTGCTGACTACCACGCCTTAGTAAAGTGCCATGACCCGGCTATGATCCAGCAGTCAACCCGCGAGATCGCCGCAACCTGGATGGCCTTGGGGCTTGATACCGATAAGGCAGTGTTCTATCGGCAGTCGGACATTCGCGAAATTCCAGAGCTATGTTGGATTTTGACCTGTATGGCTGCGAAAGGCTTGATGAATCGCGCGCATGCCTATAAGGCGGCAGTACAAGAGAATATTGCTACTGGCGATAGCGACCCCGATAAGGGCATAACGATGGGTTTGTTTTCATATCCGGTATTGATGGCCGCTGATATTTTAATGTTTCAGGGGCAAAAAATTCCGGTAGGTAAGGATCAAATTCAACATATTGAGATGGCGCGCGATATTGCTGCTCGCTTTAATCACCACTTTGGCGAAACATTTGTACTGCCCGAAGCCGTGGTGAGTGAGGATGTTAAAGTATTGAGCGGTCTTGATGGACGCAAGATGTCAAAAAGCTATGGCAATACGATTCCGCTGTTTCAAACATCGAAAAAAATGCAAAAATCGCTGAATAAAATTAAAACCAATTTACTTGAGCCGGGCGAAGCAAAAGATCCCAATGATTCGACGGTATTTGAGGTTTGGCAGGCGTTTGCTGACCAAGATCAGCGTGATTATATGCGGCAACAGTTTGCACAGGGTATCGCCTGGGGGCAAGCTAAAAAGGAGTTGCATGCACTTATTGAGGCGCAACTGGGCGCTGCCCGCGACCGCTATTTTGAGCTACTGGAGAATATTGACCAGGTCGAGCAAGTGCTGCAAGCCGGTGCCACCAAGGCACGTCAGCACGCGCAGCCACTAATGCAGCAAGTACGGCAAGCTGTTGGTCTATCATCGCTGCAGCAGGATTAACCGCAGCGTTAACAGAGATAGCTAACTAACACGCATAAAGTGATCCGGCTGAATTGGATAGTTGCGTATAATACATATATCTGTTGATAGGGATATAATCATGGAGACGAGCTTAGCTTTACTCGATTCTGGTTTGCATTTTATCGGTATTGGGGCAAATTTATTTGCCTTTATCTTGTTTTGCATAGCCTGTTATGTGTTTTATATCTACCTGGTTGATCGTTTCCAGACCACGCATACGATTCGTCGCAACTACCCCATTATTGGACGCTTTCGCTACCTATTTGAACACATAGGTGAATTTTTTCGGCAGTACTTCTTTGCTATGGATCGCGAGGAGCTTCCCTTTAATCGAGCCGAACGTGCCTGGGTCTATCGCGCGGCAAAAAATGTTGACCGCACCATCGCTTTTGGTTCAACCCGAAATCTTAGCCCTGCCGGCGAGGTATTATTTCTTAACAGCCCTTTTCCAATTCAGGCTACCAATGCGCGCTTTCATTCTGCGGTGTTTATCGGAGAGAAATACGTAAAACACCCCTACAAGGCAGAATCGATTTTTAATATTTCAGGCATGAGCTATGGCGCTTTATCAACCCCTGCGATTCGCGCTTTAGCAAGCGGCGCAAAGCAAGCTGGAATATGGATGAACACTGGTGAGGGCGGCGTCACACCTTACCATTTGAGAGCTGGCTGTGATCTGGTGTGTCAAATTGGCACGGCTAAATATGGCTATCGTGATCAAGCGGGTAATTTAGATCCGCAAAAACTCGCCAAAGTTGCCGCTTATCAACAGGTAAAGATGTTCGAGATTAAGCTGTCTCAAGGGGCTAAGCCGGGTAAAGGAGGCGTATTGCCNGCTGAAAAAGTAACCGCTGAAATTGCTAAAGTNAGAGGCATCGAACAAGGCGTAGCATCTATCAGCCCCAATGCTCATCCTGAAATTCATAATGTTGAAGACTTATTGACGTTTATAAACCAGGTTCGCGAGATTGCGCAAAAGCCAGTTGGTATCAAGTTTGTGTTAGGTTCAAGCCAATGGCTAGATGATTTATGCCAAGCTATTATGCAGCAAGGAGAACATCGCGCGCCTGATTTTGTCACCATTGACAGTGCTGACGGTGGCACAGGTGCAGCACCACAAACCTTGATGGACTATGTTGGTTTGCCGCTGAATCAATCTTTACCAATAGTGATCGATAAATTTACGGAATATGGCCTGAGGCAGCGTATTAAGGTGATCTGCTCGGGTAAAATGATTACCCCTTCTGGTGTAGCCTGGGCGATGTGTATGGGTGCTGATTTTGTGGTCTCAGCACGCGGCTTTATGTTTGCGCTAGGCTGTATACAGGCATTGCAGTGTAATAAAAATACCTGTCCTACAGGCATCACTACGCATGACAAAAAGTTGCAGCGGGGTTTAATTTGGCAGGAAAAAGCCTTGCGCATCAAACAGTATGTGGAAAATTTAGAAAAAGAGTTGGAGATGGTTGCGCATGCCTGCGGTGTAGAAAACCCCAGACATTTAAATCGCTCACATGCCAGAATCGTGCTAGATACTCGAAATTCCATGCCATTGGCCGACTTATACCCGGATGTTCCGGTGCGCGAAGAACGGATCAAAATTGTAGATACCTAGCCTAAGCCAACTACCACGGCCATGAGCGAAAATGTCAATGATTTAAGCAAATTATGCCTAGGCTCTTGCCTTAAATCAGTTACAATAATCGGCTGATTACAACAATAAATGCTTACACAATAGGATTTCGTCATGGCTAAACCTGTTATCGACGCGGGCTTTTCTGCCCAAACTTATACATTTGCTGGTAAAGATGTCCCTTGGTTAATGAAGAAACGCGCTGAAGAATCAGCCGATAAAACGTTTTTAATCTGGGAGCCAAAAGATGGAACGGCTGACTCCAGCCCCAAAAGCTGGACTTACGCCGAATTTTGGGCAGATATCAACAAGGTTGCTTGTGGCTTGATCGCAGAGGGTGTGAAGAAAGGCGATAAAGTGTTAATTCACTCAGAGAATAGCCCTGAGATGATGATCGCGTGGTATGCCTCAGCATTGATTGGCTCGGTTGGTGTTACAACAAATACCCGTTGTATCGGTGATGAGCTGACGTATTTTGCAGAACATTCTGAGGCTGTCATTTGTATTACCCAGCCTAAACTATTATCCGAGCTCACCGCGAATGTCAGTACGATTAACACCTATATAGTTACCGCAGACAATTCAGGTGATGCACCCTCAGAGGAAGAGCAGGCGGCAGCATCTGCGCATAAAACTTTTGCCTCATTAATGGCGCATGGCGACACTGCGCCAGAACGCCCTGCTGAGCCGATGTTGCCGGTCGGTATACAGTATACCTCGGGCACAACCTCGCGACCTAAGGCAGTTGTTCACACCCACGCTAACACATTGTGGGGTGGAATGATGGGCAGCGAAAACTTAGGCATCGACAGCAGCGATACCTACCTATGTTTCCTTCCTTGTTTCCATGTTAATGCGCAAAGCTGGACATTTTGGACGATGACCTGGGCCGGTGGTACCGTTGTGCTGCAGCCAAAATTTTCTGCCAGTCGTTTTTGGGAGGTGTCGGTCAAGCACCAGTGTACCCGTGCTTCTATGATCCCATTTTGTTTCAAGGCGATTGGTGCACAAGAAATTCCAGAACATGCATATAAGAGCTGGTCTACCGGCGTGAAGCTGCATAATGTGGAAAACTATTGGAAAGTGCCAACCTTTGCGACCTGGGGTATGACAGAAACTGTTACACATGCGACACGCTCTTTTATCGATAAAGACTGCCCAGAGATGAATATTGGTATTCCTACACCGGGTTATGAATTTGCGATTATTGACCCAGAAACTGGTAAGCCATGTGAAGTCGGTGTGAATGGTGATCTGTGGATCCGTGGCGTACGCGGTATCAACTTATTCTATGAATATTATAAAAACCCTGAGGCGATGGAGAAGTCATTCAATGAAGATGGCTGGTTTGAAACCGGCGATCAAATTCGTCTGGGTGAAGATGGTTACCTCTATTTCGCCGATCGCGATAAAGACGTCTTAAAAGTTGGCGGTGAAAACGTTTCGGCAAGACAGATTGAAGAACATATTGGTGAAACCTTAGGGATGGGCGTGCTTGAAGAGCATGCCGTAGTAGCGCAAAAGCACGATATGTTAGATGAAGTACCTGTGGTATTTGCGATTAAATCGATGTGGACAGATAAGTCTGAAGATGAGATCCGCGATTTAATTGTTCAAGGCTGCATGAAACTGGCAGATTTTAAACGACCTAAGTCAATATATTTTGTTGATGAAATGCCGCGCGCTACGCTTGAGAAAGTGGCTAAAAATAAGCTTCGTGAAATGGCCGATGAGCTTGCCGATAAAGAGAAGGCTGAAGCCTGATCATTATCCTAGTAAACGACAAAGCCGGTGCCATGCACCGGCTTTTTTTTCGATTCTTTATCTCTGTTTATCGTTTGAAGGTTTGATAATTGGCAGTGCTAAGACAGAGGTTAGACAGTTGCTGAACATGTGCTGAACAGATGCTTGCTTTTTAATTTCTGCGATAGCTCGTTGGCGTTTTAATCTATACGTGTCTAACTGGGCGAAGAGGGGCTAACGCCTGTAATAACATCAAGCTGATTTTTTAAACAAATCTCAAGTTTTTTCAGGGTAAGCGGTTTCAGTAATAATTCATCCATGCCGCTATCAAAACAAGCTTTTAATTGTTCGTGTAAGGTGTGTGCAGTCAAGGCAATAATATGGCTGGCCTTTTGCTGCCGTTCTTGCTCAATATTTCGGATCGCGCGTGTTGCCTCAAATCCATCCATAATCGGCATTTCGCAGTCCATCAGAATAACGTGAAAATTGTCTTCTGTATGCTCAACCGTATTCACAGCGTCGAGACCATTTTGGCAATATTGAGCATTGATGTGTAATTTCTTTAGCATCTGTTCAATCACAAAACTATTCGTTGAATTATCTTCTACCACTAAAATATGCAGTTGCTGAAGATTGGCTAGCGTCGCTTGCTTAGTTTCAAAGTTTGGTGTTTTTGCTGCCGCATTATCGCGGCAATAGGGAAGTGAGAAGCTGATGCGAGTGCCAAAATTGATTTGCGATTCTAGTTCTATGCTACCTTGCATTAGCTCGATCAGCTCTCGACAAATGCTTAAGCCTAATCCAGTTGACGCTTGTGTATTGAGATTGTTATTACTTGCTTGTTCGAAAGGTTGAAACAGCCGCAATTGATCTTCTGCATTGATGCCCTTGCCGGTATCGCTAACAGTAAATAGCAAATTGTCTTGCTTAATAATCACATGAATATCTATTTGTCCGGCTTCGGTAAATTTGACAGCATTAGAAATTAAGTTAGTTAATATCTGCCGCAAGCGTAACTGATCTTGGTAAATCGTGGCAGGTATATCAGGGCTTATACTAACAGTTAAGGTAATTGCTTTTTGATTGCACTCCAATACGAACAGCTCTTTGATATCATCAATAAGCTTTCTTAGGTCGAAGTGTTTTTGCTTGATGGTAAGTTTGCCGGCCTCTAGTTTAGAGTAATCTAGAATATCATTCATGATTTTTTCCAGCGATAAGGCACTGTTATGAATAGTCTCTAGCATTGGCATATGTTTTTGCATGCTGTGATCTTTAAGCAGTAAATCGCTTATGCCAATGATGCCATTCATTGGCGTGCGTATTTCATGCGACATGCGCGCTAAAAATCTCGACTGCGCTTCTGACTTTGCTTGCATGGTGTTTTCTTTGATTCTTAAGCGTGTTATGTAAGTACCCAAGGCCATCGATAGCAAAATGATTTCGATTAAATGCGCAGCTTGAAGAAACTTGTAAGGTGAGAAGCTGAATATAGGGATTACCATCTCATGTATTAGCGTTAAAAATAAGGCGACAATCAAAATACTCCATGCGGCAGTATAAATAATTGCTTCATTAGATTTGCTTTTAATGCTGATGTAAATCGCGGCAAATAGTGCTAAGAGATTGATAGGAATCGCCAACGCGCCCACTATTCTTACCAAGGTATAAGTTGGATCATGCGGCAGTAATAATAAAAATACAGTCAAGCAGGCGACCGCATAGACGATCCACTTAAGCCAAGTATAAATGTTAGATGTATTAGCCTTAAGATTTAAAAATTGCATACTGAAAATTGCATTAAAGGCAACCATCAGTGAAATGCTCAAATCGGTCGCTTTTGCATTGATGCTTGGGAAATTTGGCCAGATATACTGAAACGCCCAGCCTTCAATATGCAGAAACATTGTGAACGTTGAACAAACAAATAAACTATAAAATAAATAGGCACGTTCACGGCTAATGACAAAGATGAAAATATTGTAAAAAGCTAGCGCAAAGACTGAACCGAGATAGAACATATCCCACATATCATCAAATTGGCTTTGCTGAAAAAATGCGCTCTGCTGCCATAGCGAACTTAATTTGGCCAAGTCAAGGCTGCCCGACTCTGTACCCGATATAATGATGTCTAGCTCGGTTTCTGCAGCAATTGCGATGGGGATCAGGAATCGTCGATGATTAAAAATGCGCGCATTAAAAGGGTAGTTTTTACCCAGCGTGATATGTTCTAGCAGTTCGTTATTGGCAAAGAGGTAAACATCAAAGCGACCGATTCGCGCATTGTTTTGCACAAACAGCAACTCTTGTGGAAATTTAGAAGGGTTGAGGATAGAAGCTTTCAACCAAATATGGTTTTCAAAATTATCAAAGTCTTGATAATTTTCAGTATTGACCTTTTGCCAGTCTGAGCTGCGGCGTAACTGATCAGCTACCTCAATCGCGCTATTCGCATGCTGTGCGGTGTTTGGAAACTTTAAAAAGTGAAAAAAATCACCCAGTGCAATGCTTTGCTGCTCGAAATTATCGGGTAGGATTAAAGCGGTGGCATCAGAATCAGTCTGAGTGATAGGTGTAGCAATAGTATCAACACTGCCAATCAGTATTGTACACAACAGTAATACTCTAATTATTCCTGATTGAACATCCATGCTTTGCCGGTTAATCCACATATTTTTATTATAGTTTAACGCTTAGTTGAAAGAGCTTAGCGACAACTCCCTGTCAGCGCCAATAAGTTTGTTATTTTATTATTTAGCCTTAAGGCATTAAGGTAGATGCGTTAAGGCTAGACAGAAGCGAGCTAAAACAAGGCCGCTTTACGCCGCTTTTAAGCGGCTTTGCTATTGAGAAAATCTATCTCTTTTTGCGTGCCTTCTTGGCAATTGGATTTAATAAATTTTTCTACTTTACCGCCAATCATCGGTATCTTAGCTTTCACCTTAAACTCAATCGCATAAATGCTGCCAGTTTCGCTAGGGGTAAGTGAAATAATCGTGTTGATCTCAACCGGCTGACCTTCAACCGTATAGCTACCTTTGCAATGCCAGATGTCATCATCTTGTTGCCAAGCTTCTTCCATACTGAGCTGTTGTTTTGGATCAAAAATTTTGGCAAGGAAAGACGGTAGCTCTCGGGTTACGAGTCGGTTCATGCTGACATATAAAGTGCCCTCATCGTCTTCAGCAACTTCAGCATCGGCACTCATTTCACCGATCGCAATAGAACGCTCTACTAAAAAGTCCGGGTCAGTTAGATACTCGATAGCCTCGTTGACAGGCAATGTGACAGGATATTCAATACGCATAAAGTCCTCTATATCGTCTTATTATTAAAGCGATATTATGCGAGCTGCTGCTTAGTCGAGTAAAGTTTTTATTGCGGGCCAAACCGTGTTTAAGATAATCGGTTGTGCTTCGGCGGTCGGATGGATGCCGTCGGCTTGGTTGAGTGCGGCTTTTCCAGCGACGCCATCTAAGAAAAATGGAATTAACGGCACATCAAATGCCTGGCTCACTTTGACAAAGCTTTGATGAAAAGCTTGGGTATAGCGTTTACCGTAATTGGGTGGAATATGCATACCGAGAAGTAAAACTTTAATATTGCGATTTTGTGCCTGCTGAATGATAAAGCTGAGATTGTCTCGCATCTCGCTGAGGGATTGTCCTCGTAAACCATCATTTGCGCCTAGCTCGATAATCAGCCATGTGACTGCATGTCGATCAAGTAGTGAAGTTATACGAGTGGCTCCGCCAAGGCTAGTTTCGCCTGAGATGCTGGCATTAATAATTTTCACCGAGGAATTTTTTTGTGCAAGACGTTGTTGCAACAGCGCTGGCCATTCCTCACCTTCTAAGAGCCCGAAGCCTGCGCTTAGGCTATCACCAAGAATAAGCAGGCCTTGCTCTGGTTGTGATTCAACGTCAGCCCAGCTGAAGCCTAATTGCGTGAATAGGCAGATAAAAATAGTAGCCCTAAGATAGTGAGAGAAATTATGTGTTTTAGTGCGACTTTTCATGATTCTCGGTGAACCTTTTGCCTTATATATAACGTTATACTTTGATACGTTTATCTGTGTTAAATTGTATTGATCAATCTATTGAAAGGCTATCAATGATAAAGTTGAATAATGTGTCATATCAAGTTGCAATGGCACATGAATCGTTAAGCATTTTAGAAAATATCAGTTTAGATATTCAGCAAGCAGAATCTGTTGCGATTGTCGGTGCCTCGGGCTCCGGAAAAACCACATTGCTGGGTTTGCTTGCAGGCTTAGATACACCATCAAGTGGCTCAATTACAGTTGCCGGTGCTGAAATCTCAAGCCTTGATGAGGACCAGCGAGCAGCATTCAGAGCGAAGCATGTTGGTATTATTTTTCAATCATTTCATTTACTGCCAGCACTAACCGCGCTTGAAAATGTGATTTTGCCGATTGAACTAGCGGGTAAACGAGACAGCGAGAGCCAAGCGATCACATTACTAGAGCAGGTAGGTCTTTCGCACCGGCTGCACCACAAGCCAGCAGAATTATCCGGCGGTGAACAGCAGCGGGTTGCAATTGCGAGGGCTTTCGCGGCACAGGCAGATATCCTTTTCGCTGATGAGCCGACTGGCAATTTAGATCAGCAAACTGGAGAGCAAATTATCGATTTGCTATTCGATATAAATAAAAAACAAGCAACGACCCTGGTGTTAGTTACCCACGATCTGGAGTTGGCTGCACGCTGTGATAGACAGCTAGTGTTGAGTCACGGTGGCCTTGTTGAGCAAGCTCCCTCGATCAGTAGGCAAGCCGTCTGATGACGCTGCGTTTAGCTTGGCGCTGGCTTAAAACCGATTGTCGTACGGCAGAATTCCGCTTATTGGCGCTTGCGCTGTGGCTATCGACCAGTTTGATTATTGGCCTATCGGGCTTTATGGACAAGGTTCAGATAATGCTGGTGGGTCAAAGCAGCGAGTTTTTAGCTGCTGATCGCGTGTTATCGTCACCCCGAGCAATTGATGAGGCTTGGTTGTTAGAAGCCAAAGCGATGCAGCTATCGCAAGCGCGAAGTGTCTCGTTTCAATCTATGCTGTATGCCGATGACGAGCCATTATTGGTTTCGGTTAAAGCCGCGGATTTGGCATACCCGTTAAAAGGTAAATTGCAGTATCGCGATAGCCTTTATGATGAAGTAAAAACCACGTCTACTGGTCCTGAACTGGGGCATATATGGGTCAGCGCTAGGCTACTGGTGCAAATGAATCTGAGCGTCGGGGATCAGGTTGAAATTGGCGATGCACGTTTTACTATTGCTAAGGAGCTAGTGTCTGAGCCCGATCGAGGCGCCGGTGCCTTTTCTCTAGGCCCTAGGGTGTTAATGCGTTATGAAGATGTAGCAAAAACCGAAGTGATTCAATTTGGTAGCCGCTTACGCTATCGCTATATGTTTTCAGGTCAGCGTGAATCACTGCAACAGTATGCAGATTATCTTCAGCCCTTAATGACCGATAGCCATAAATGGATTGACTTAGAGACCAGCCAGCCAAGTATTGCGATTGCGCTACAGCGCGGTAAAAACTTCTTTTATTTGGCAAGCAGTATAGTCATCGTATTTGCGGCAATCGCCATTGCCATGTCCAGCCTGCGCTATACCAGTAGCCACACTAAGCATGTTGCCGTGCTTAAGAGTTTAGGTGCTTCACGTGCTCGCATTATTGGTCTTATGGTGTCGATTATCGTCATGGTGTTTCTGCTTGTTGGCCTTTTGGGTAGTGTAACAGGCCATTGGCTGCAGCAGAGCTTGTTACAGTTTATGTCGCGTGAAATGCAATTGCCGATTCCGGTGACAAGCTCAGCAGAGACGCTCAAGCCCTTCATGATTGGTTTATTTTGCTGTGGCTTTGCCTTGCTGAGTTTTTTATTGCCGGCGATGTACCGATTGAGTTTTACCCCTGCAAAAGCGGTGTTTATGCAATCTGCCTCTGGTGAGATTCAGCTCATGGCTTCCTCATTATGGCTGTCAGCGATCGGGCTGGCGGGTTTAATTGCAAGTTATACACAAAGCGTGTTGTTGGCGGTGATTTTGATTGCTGCGGTGGCGCTGATTGTCGGTTTATTGGTGCTGCCCGCGACTTGGCTATTTGCGCGTTTATCAAAATTGCCGCTCAGGGCGGCGACGGTTTGGCAGCTTGCCATTAGTCAGTTATCACGCAGGCTTTGGGTGAATACCTTTTTAACAGGGGTATTCTCGCTCTGTTTAACTTTGTTGTTCATTTTATTTGCTTTGCAAACTGCCTTGTTCGAACAATGGCAAAAACAGTTGCCAGCCGAGACCCCGAATTTTTTTCTGCTCAACATCAAATCGCACCAATTTGAGCAAGTCGATGCGTATCTGGCAGCGGAAGATTTTCAGGCCGAGGGTATCTACCCTATGGTGCGAGGGCGCTTAGTGGCGATTAATCAGCAGTCGGTGAGGGACTTAGTCAGTAAAGAAGCGTTAAAGCGGGCCGGTGCCGATAGAGAATTAAACCTATCATGGTCAGCATCAATGCCAAGTGATAATGAATTGCTGGCAGGCGAGTGGTGGGATACCAGTCAATCGCAGCCAGTTTCGGTTGAGTCAGAATTAGCACAAAAGCTTGGTATTCAGCTAGGCGACGTGCTGACGTTTCAGGTAGCTGCTGAGCGCTTTCAGGCCAGCGTAACGAGCCTGCGTAAAGTTGAGTGGGATAGAATGCGGCCAAATTTCTATATGCTGTTTCCACAGTCAACATTAGAACCGTTTGATAAAACCTTTATGACCAGTTTTTATTTGCCGTCAGAGCGGCATCAAGAGGTGGTGCAATTATTAAACCGTTTCCCTAATTTGGTGTTGATTGATGTTGATCATATGATTCAGCAGATTCAATCCATTGTGGCGCAGGTATCGTTTGGCTTGAAATGGGTAGTGCTGCTGGTATTTCTGGCCAGTTTGCTAGTCTTATTGGCGACCGTGCAATCATCAATGTCTGAGCGCTTACATGAAAATGCCTTATTGCGCGCGATTGGTGCTTCAAAATCGAGAATTCGTGGAGCGCTCGCAATTGAGTTTTTACTGCTTGGCGGCGTGGGTGGTTTACTCGCAGTGATTGTTGGTCAGCTATTGATCTTGTTGCTGCAGTCTCAGTTATTGAATTTGCCGAGCAGTTTACAGCCTGAGCTATGGCTGCTGCCAATTGCCTTAGGGGCCAGTTTGGTGACCATAGTTGGGCTTTGGTCTACGCAGAAAGTCGTGACTCAGTCGCCAAGCCGACTTTTAAAAGTATTTTAAAGGCATTTTAAAGGTATTTAGCTTTTTGTTAGCTCGGCAATGAGAGAAAATTTAAGCAATAAAAAAGGCAGCGAGGCTGCCTTTTTTAATAACTACATTACTGAATAGCTTAAAATCTGAAAAAATTGGCGAT
>JABSRR010000046.1 GCA_013215025.1 Pseudomonadales bacterium | reverse complement strand
ATGACTATGCCGCATTGCGCTTTAAACGTTCGTGTCAAGTAGGCAATCGCTGGGGTTGGCATAGGCCCGAGTAATTTCACATTCACACCCGCAGCAACAATGCCAGCCTGCAAAGCCGATTCAAACATATAACCTGAAATACGGGTGTCTTTACCGATGATGATAGTATTGTCGGCATCGGGATTGTGTAACGCAAAATAATGGCCGATCGCCCAACCTAGTTTTATGACAAAATCAGGCGTTATTGGCGCCTCACCGACTAAACCACGAATACCATCGGTACCAAAATATTTTCTAGCTGTCATGCTAAAACCTTATCGAAAGTCTATAAAGATTGATCCAATGCCTGTGCAACCAATAAGGCATCGGCCGTCTCTTGCACATCATGCACGCGAATAATATCCGCTCCCGCTTGATAGGATAATAAGGCCAGCGCCAATGAACCCGGCAAGCGCTGGTCAACGGCTCGGCGCTGACCATGCTGCTGATGAATCGCATCTATCATTGATTTTCTAGATAGACCAACCAACAGCGGTAAGCGATAGCGTTTGAAATCACCGAGGTGTTTTAACAGTGCAAGATTATGCGCTAATGTTTTACCAAAACCAAAGCCAGGGTCCAACAATAATCTATCGCGCGCAATACCGGCTTGCTGACAGGCGTTAATTCGGGCGTCAAAAAAGTCGCTAACTTGCGCAATAAGATCAGCATAGTGAGGCTGCTGCTGCATCGTTTGCGGAGTGCCCTGCATATGCATTAAACAGATGGGTAGACCACTATCCGCAGCGGCCTGCAGCGCACCCGGCTGCTGTAAGGCACGCACATCATTAATCAAACCAACGCCATAAGATTTTGCGGCCTGCATTAGCTCGGGGTTACTGGTATCAATAGAGATAACTGCCTCTATGCCTTGCAACTGCTCAAGCACTGGCATCACTCGATCCAACTCTTGCTGTGAAGACACCAATTCTGCGCCGGGGCGGGTTGACTCACCACCAATATCGAGAATACTGGCGCCAGCTTGCAACATCTGCTCGGCTTGCTGTAATACCTTTGATGTATCTAATCGGCTAGCCTTAAAGAATTGTCCACCATCAGAAAATGAGTCTGGGGTGATATTTAACACACCCATTAACTGTGGTTTAGCAAAATTCAAAGTAGAAAAAGGAAGACTCATAAGCGGCAATATAAAAGGAAATTAATGGGCAGTAAATACGCAAGCCTAGCCCCTTTAATATCGAATAATGATGTGTAAACGGTCTTAATAGGCATTGGCAATTGGTGAGCAACTCACAGATACAAAAATCGCCGCAAAGCGGCGATAATTATACTGCAAAGTTAGACCTAATGAATCGGATCAGCATCACCTGCAGTGCCGTCGCCTTCAGCTTGGTCGAGTGAACCTTGATCAACAGATGATTCACTATCGACACCTGGCCCCGGCTTGTCCCAATCTTTAGGCTGACGCACAGGCTTGCGCTGCATCAGATCAGCCACTTGATCACTGTCTAAGGTTTCGTATTCCATTAAGGCTTCTTTCATGGCATGCAGAATATCTTTGTTTTCTGCCAAGGTTTGCTCAGCTTTTTGGTAACACTGGTCGATAATCCGCTTCACTTCCTTGTCAATCAGCTCGCCTGTGGCGACCGAATAGTCTTCGCGGCCTGTCTGTTCGTTTAAGGAGTATTGGATAGGCCCTAACTTTTCGTCAGCAAAGCCCCACTGTGTCACCATTGCACGCGCATAACGGGTTGCCATTTGAATATCCGAACTAGCACCGGTTGAAATNCCATCTTCGCCGTANAGCATTTGCTCAGCGATGCGACCNCCATATAAAGTTTGAATCTGTCCAAGCAACTTCAATCGTGATTCAGAAATACGGTCTGCCTCTGGCAAAAAGTGTGTAACACCCAGAGCTCTACCACGCGGTATGATAGTTACCTTGTGCACAGGGTCGTGCTCAGGCGCTAAATAACCAATAATTGCATGGCCGGCCTCATGGTATGCAGTGGCTTCTTTTTCTTTCTCGCTCATCACTAAGGTACGACGCTCAGCGCCCATCATGATTTTATCGCGGGCTTTTTCAAACTCTACCGAGCCAACTAAACGCTTAGTTGCACGAGCAGCAAACAGCGCCGCCTCATTGACCAGATTGGCTAACTCCGCACCCGAAAAGCCAGGTGTGCCGCGCGCAATTACCATCGGGTCTACATCATCAGCAAGCGGCACTTTACGCAAGTGGACTTTCAGTACTTGCTCACGGCCTTTAATATCCGGCAAGCCAACATTAACCTGACTATCAAATCGACCAGGGCGTAATAGCGCCTTGTCGAGCACATCAGCACGGTTAGTTGCAGCCATAACGATAACGCCAGAGTTACCCTCAAAGCCGTCCATCTCAACCAACATCTGATTAAGCGTTTGTTCACGCTCATCATGACCGCCACCCATACCGCTGCCGCGATGACGACCTACAGCATCAATTTCATCGATAAAAATGATGCAAGGCGCATGTTTTTTGGCAGTCTCAAACATGTCGCGCACCCGCGATGCACCAACACCGACAAACATCTCAACAAAGTCTGAGCCAGATATAGAAAAGAATGGCACTTTGGCTTCTCCCGCAACAGCTTTTGCGAGCAATGTTTTACCGGTACCAGGAGGGCCAACCAAAAGCGCACCACGAGGAATTTGTCCGCCTAAGCGCTGATACTTGCCAGGGTCTTTAAGGAAATCAACGATTTCTTGCACATCTTCTTTGGCTTCATCACAGCCNGCAACATCAGAGAAAGTGGTTTTTATTTGATCTTCTTGCAGCATTCTTGCCTTGGACTTACCAAAGCTCATTGGGCCACCTTTACCACCACCCATGCCGCCTTGCATTTGACGCATAAAAAACATGAAGATAAACAGAATTAGAAGAATCGGGAAACTGGCGACCAACAGCTGCTGCCAAAGACTTTGCTGCTGAGGCGGCACACCCTCGACTTGCACTTCATTTTCCAATAAGTCGTTGATCAACTGAGGATCTTCGATATAGGGGCGCACCGTTTCAAAATATTCACCCGAATTAAGCTTGCCGCGGATATTTAAGCCCTCAATTTCTATCGCCTCAACTTGCTTATTTTGCACCGCAGCAACAAATTGTGAGTAGCTTAAGCTTTGATCTTGAGCAACCGGGTTAAAGTTTTTGAAAATCGACACCAAAATAGCTGCAATGACCAACCACAGCAGCATATTTTTTACTAAATCATTCACGTTGTTATCCTCTTGACTACAGCTATTGTTAGCCAATCACTTTGTGTTACGTATTCGTTATTATTAATACGTCTATAGTAGACCTATTGTGCCTAAATATCAGCCTTTAAATCCCTTACCCAGCAAATAGGTCTCACGCGATCGCGCCCTTGAAGATTGAGGTTTGCGCGTAATCATTTGCCGAAAGTTGCTGCGAATATCCTGCACCAGCGGCTCAAAACCTTCACCTTGGAATACTTTAGCTAAAAACACCCCATCTGGCTTTAATACCTGCTTGGCTAAGTCTAAGGCCAGCTCTACCAAATACATGGCTTTTGGCTGATCTATATCACTCATACCACTCATATTGGGGGCCATATCTGAAATTACAAGGTCAACAGGACGATTATTCACAGCCGCGAGGATTTCTTCAAATACCTTATCTTCAGTAAAATCGCCCTGCACAAACGTCACATCGGCCAGTGCATCCATCGGCAGAATATCTGAGGCAATAATAAGTCCATCAGGGCCGACAAACTCAGCACACACTTGTGACCAGCCACCCGGGGCAGAGCCCAAATCAATGACGGTCATATTTGGTTGCAAAATATGGTCTTTTTCTTGAATTTCTAGCAGTTTGAAACAGGCCCTGGACCGATAGCCGAGGCGCTGTGATTGCTTGACATAGTGATCACTGAAATGCTCATCCAGCCAGCGACCACTACTTTTCGATTTTTTTGCCATGCAGCTTCGCTTATATTTTTGATAATAAAACTATACAAATTGCACTATTTTTATACAATGCCGCGCTTACGCAACAATACATTCTGACCTGCTAGAGTAACCGCAAATGTCATTAGATCAAGCAAAAATCAAACAACTACGCGCCATTGGCCATCGCCTTAAACCGGTTGTGATGTTTAGTGACAACGGTATTAGCGAGGGCAGCTTAGCAGAACTGGAACGCGCGCTTAATGATCACGAATTGATTAAGGTAAAATTTGCTTTCGAAGACAGAGACGCCAAGCAGGAGGCGCTAAAGGTCGTGCTCGATGCGAGTCAGGCGCAGTGCATTCAACAGATTGGTAAAGTGGCTTTGCTATATCGTTTAGCGGCACAAACAAACAAACGTTTATCTAACTTACACCGACCCGTTTAGCCGCAGTCTTCAAACTCTTGTTGATGATCAATGAAATGGCCTAATTTTCCGGCTTTAGTTGCCAAGTACTTCGCATTATGCGGATTATCGCCAACGCGAAGGGCAATGCGCTCTGCCACCTCAATACCCTGATCGGTCATCGCCTTTACCTTGCGCGGATTATTGGTCATCAAGCGGATCGACCGAATACCCAAGTGATCAAGCATTGGCTTGCAAATACTGTAATCTCGCAGATCGGCACCAAAACCCAGCTTTTCGTTGGCTTCAACTGTGTCATAGCCCTGATCTTGCAGATTATAGGCTCTGATTTTATTCATCAGCCCAATGCCTCGGCCCTCTTGACGCAGGTATAGCAAGGCACCGCGTCCCGCTAGCGCTATCGCCTCAAGTGCTGCGTTTAACTGCGGACCACAATCACAGCGCTGACTTAATAAGGCATCACCGGTTAAACACTCTGAGTGCAGCCTTGCCAACACAGGTTGGCCGTTGGCGATGTCGCCCAAGGTTAAAACCACATGCTCTTTTTGTTCTTTCTGATCAAAAAAACCGTATAAATCAAAGGTTGCAAAGGCTGTAGGCAGCTTGGTTTTTTCGACAAAGGTTACTGTCACAGGGTTTCCAAATTCTTCCAGATTAAACAAGTGTAGTCTTAAAACGCTTCATGTAAGATAAATTAAGGTCGCGCATTTTACCCAGATAAACGACTTTAGGCTAATATTTGCGCAAAATTTTAACGTTTATTTATTGAGCCAGCGGTAACTCTTTTATGCTCATCATCGCCTGCATTGTGTTCTTACTTGCCATTATTGTTGTGCCGCAATGGTGGGTTAAGAGCACGATTGAACAACATAATCATACGCGTGATGATATACCGGGTACCGGCGGCCAGTTTGCTGAACATCTTTTACGCCAGTTAGCGCTGGACAGTTCAGTTACGGTAGAACAAGCCGCTAGTAATATTGGCGACCACTATCATCCTGAGCAGAAAGCTGTCCGCCTAAGCCAAACACATTTTAACCAGCGCTCTTTAAGCGCTATGGTGATTGCAGCCCACGAGGTCGGCCACGCCGTGCAAGATGCCGAAAACAATCCTTGGATGCACTACCGCAGTCAAATGGCACGCTGGACACAAATGATCCAAATTTTGGCGCCTATTTCCCTGACTCTTGCACCCGTATTAACTTTATTAACAAAATCTCCATTAGTTGGTGCTTTAAGCTTAGGCATTGGTTTGCTCAGCATATTTAGCGGCACACTGGTCAGTTTCCTCTCACTACCATTAGAGTTTGACGCTAGTTTCAACAAAGCGATGCCGATATTAAGTGAAGGTGGCTATCTGAATGCTGCTGACCTCGCCTCAGCCAACCGTATTCTCAAGGCGGCCGCTCTTACCTATGTGGCAGCCTCATTAACCAACTTATTAAATATCGGTTATTGGCTTACTCGCATGCGTAAATTTTAGCCAGTAATTATTTGATAATGATTATCATTTGTATTAGCATGTTTTCTCCTCATCATTTTTGGGAATACAGCTATGCACTTCATCTGCCAACAGCATCAGCAGCAGCTGGCTAAATGTAGCAATACAGAACTATCCAGTCAGTGGTTTGAATGGATGAGCCAAGCCAGCGTCTATCATGAACTTGGACAGCATAAAGAAGTACTCGCCTATGCAGGCTCGGCGTTAGACTTAAGCGTTATTCTAATGCACAAATCTAAAACTGACGGTCTCGCTGTCGCTGCAAAAAAAATGGTTTTGGCCTGCATCTATCTAACACACTGCCTCAAACAGGAACAGCAGCTTGAAAAAGCGAATTTATACCAATCAATTTACAGCGAATTATTGCAACAGTATTGTTTCAAGCAAACAAGCTCCAGCGAGGCGCAAGACATAGAAGATTGTTTGGATGTATTGCAGGACTGCCGAAGACATGAAGATTTTTTTGAAAACCACATTAATTTGCCACTGCATATTAATGACAGTGCGGCTAATTTAGCGCGCGTCTTGCACTGATCAGGGCGAAAACAGCCCTGGCAATTGAATGCTCTCACCAATATCAGGTAAGCGGAAATCAACGTAGCGCTGCCGACTCATCGACCAGATGATAAAATCATAGTCTCGAAGAGGCTGCTTGAGAGTAATTAACAACGAAGACGGTTTAGCGTTCGCTTGGTTTTTCGAGTACAACTTTTGCACCGCTATCTGCATCTCGGGCAATTCAAACTGCTGACCTAACCACCATTGATCACGCGATGATTTCATTAAACCTAATAGCTGTTGATTGAGAAAGGCATAGTGTAAATGGTAGTGAGTATCGACACCTTCTAACATTGCCGCATCAAACTGAAATGCTGGCTTAGCTTCAATCACAAACTGCTGCTCGGAGAGTCTAGAAACCGTCATCGGAAACCAGTTAGTTGTCAGCACACGACTGGTTTTCGGCAGCGGCAGCTGAAAATAATCTAGTTCATGCGCAATAAATGATAACCAAAAGGGTTTGGCTGTGCTCATCACCACCAAATGTTTATCAGCATAATCATTCTCACCCAATTTAACACGCTGCTCATGCTGAACGCCTGTTTTGGACTGCAGGCTATTGAATGTGTCAGCAATACTTGTGGTTAATACCCAAAAAGCAAGGGCAAAGGATATGAGGATATGCACGATGTATACATAACACCGTGTTAACCATAAGCCTATTGTGGTTCGGTTTATTAATAATAACTCTGCCAGCACCGCAGCCAAACCTATAAAAGGAATAATCATTACTCTTGGTGAGAGCGCTATCGCTAGCCCTGGCAACAAAGCCATACAGCTTCCAAGGTAGAGACATAGCGCTGCTTTAGACAGTTGCTGCTGACGATAGGCCTTAACTACAAGATAAGTAAAGCCAAGAAAAAGTAGCGCACCAGGTATGCCCAGCAGCATGCGAATATCAGGTCTGATTTGCCCACTCATAACATCTATAGCACTAAACAGCTCAAAGAAACTCAGCCAAACCTTTGTTTGCGCCAAGGATAGGAAAGCCAGTGGATCTCGCCCTGGATCAAGATAAAAATCCACACCCGAGGCACCAAACCCTGCCTGCTGATAAAGTAGCCGCCAAATAATAATCAACACAGCAAACGGTAATAGACTGATCACCCGCTGCCACCACTGGCGTCGATCAAACACCAGCATATACGCACCAAGGTAAGCACAGATAGTAATCACCGCCTCGCCTGTCAACATGGTAAGCAACAGCAGCAATAAACTTATAAGGTAATAGCCAGCAAACAACCGATGACGATTATCTTGCCAAGCTTGGCAGGCCATATGATAGAAAGTAAGACAAGCAAAGCCTAAGGCAACAACCATTAAGGCGTTTCTCGCCGCAATCCAAGTCACTACCTGAAACACACTGTGATCTAAAATAATCAGCAGCAATGCCAAACGACTAACAGATTGAGTCAAACCTAAGGTCAGAAAACAGCGATAAATGATTGCTAAACCGGATATATACCAAAGCATATTGATTGCGTGCATGGCAATGCTGCTATTTGGCCATAGCTGGTAATCTAAATAATGAGTGAGACTGGCAAGGGGGCGGTAAAAATGCAGCAAGGCTTGGTCAGAAGTCCACCAAGGTAGAATACCAAAATCTCTCAAAGCTTGATAATTACTGCTAGCTGGATCAAAAAAATTAAATTGATGAGCTTGCACACTGCTAAACTCGCCGACGTTAACATGATTAAGTAAACCGAGCTCAGCCAACCTATCCGAGCCTAAAAATAACGCCGCTTGAATAAAGTCGTCGGCATATAAACCGCCGGTGAGTAAACCGCCTACGTGCAAGACAAAGGCCAAAGCCAATAACCACAGCAAAGCCTGAGGGCGATCAAGCCATGACAGCCAGCGCGGCAACCCGGCTGGGACTTGATGACTAGTCAAGATCAGCGCCTTGGATTTTGCTGGCCGCCACAATCATCTGCTCTAATTGTACAATCACCTGTTGATAATCAGGCGCTTCTGTAATTGCGCGTACCATAGCAATTGAGCCTACGCCGGTTGATAACACCTCCGATGCATTGCTTAGGTTGATGCCACCAATAGCCACCGTTGGATACCTCTGACCTAACAATTGACACCAGCGCGCAAGCTTGTCTAAGCCTTGTGGCACCCAAGGCATCACTTTAGTGGTAGTCGCATAAATTGGACCAATAGCAATATAGCTTGGCTGAAGCGAATGGGCGCGAGCAATCTCGAACCAACTGTGGGTCGACACGCCAAGTTTTATGCCCGCTGCTTTTATGGATTCAGTGCTTGCAGAATCAAGATCTTCTTGGCCCAAATGAACACCATAGGCAGAGTATTTGAGTGCCAACTGCCAATGATCATTGATAAAAAGTTGAGCCTTAAAAGTGTCTCCGAGCCTTACCGCCTCGGCAATGAGTGGCTCTATACGCGGATAAAAATCATCGCTGCCGTCATGCTTGATTCGCAACTGAATTGTCTTAACACCCGCCTGCAAACAGCGTGTTAACCAGTCAATACTATCCACAACGGGGTATAGGCCTAATGGCTGATCAATCTCGGCAAAGCGATCAGCCGGCTTATTAATTGGCTGAATGGTCTGCTGCGCTGGCGCATCAAGCATCACACTGGGCAGGGCCGCTAGCTGGCTTGGGAATGTCGTATGCACAAAATTGGGCTGTAGCTTAGATTGCAGATCAGCAAAACCTTGGTTCAGATAAGTTTTAGCTAACACAACCGCTTCCTTGGCACTGTAGCCTAGCGCAAGACTTGCAGCTAGTGCCGAGGCAAAGGCGCAACCGGTGCCGTGCGTCGCTGACACGGCTTGATAATCACTGTGTAAGTAAAATACCTCGCCATCAATAACACATAGGTCGATCGCCGCTACATTTTCAGCAATAGACGATTCGCTGAATACACTATCGCCTCCAGTTATGACTAGATCAAGCTGATAAACTGCAGCGATATTTTTCGCATGGGCCTCTAAGGCTTGCCAAGAATCAAATTGTATCGCAAAAATTTCGGCAAACTCTTGCTGATTCGGCGTCATTAAACTGACATATTGCGCGAGCGTTAGATAACTTTCAGCGGCCTGCATCAATGTGCCGCCGGCAGAGGCAAACAGCACCGGGTCACAAACCACAACCGGGTTTGGCAGCTGTGCCAGCTTTGACTGTAGCCAATCTACTATTGCGGCATCGCCAAGCATGCCGAGCTTAATGACATCAGCATCACCCATTGCTAACAACGTCTGCCATTGCTGCTCTAAATCATTTAATGCTGTCAAAGCGACGGCCGACACACCCTGTTGGTTTTGCGCAGTCAGGGCTGTCACAAGATTACCGGCCTGCACTGCGAAGCGATCAAAGACTTTATTGTCTGCCTGTATACCGGCGCCGCAGCTATTATCAGAGCCTGCTATCGACCAGACTTTAGCAGGCATAGCTGAGGTAGCAGGCATCGCCTGGGTGAACTGTTGCGGCATATCAGACATATTAGACTTAGACGAGTAGCGTAAATTAGTCACTTTGTTGCCAGAAAGGCTGGCCAAGGGTTGGGGTAGAAGGTTTGGCGGTTTGGCGCTCGGGGATTGGCCCCGCTAAATAAGCCTGTCGACCAGCACACACCGCATCGCGGAAAGCACTTGCCATCAACGCTGGCTGACGTGCTTCGGCCACAGCAGTATTCAACAAAACCGCGTCATAGCCCAGCTCCATCGCCTGAGCCGCATGTGAGGGCAAACCAATGCCAGCGTCAACAATCATAGGCACATTAGCAATGCGGTCGCGCAAAGACGCGAGGGCGTATGGATTAATTAAGCCTTTACCCGTACCAATTGGCGCGCCCCATGGCATTAAAACTTCACAACCAACATCCAGTAACTTTTGACATAAGACTAAGTCATCAGTGCAGTAGGGAAACACTTTAAAGCCATCACTGACTAATTCGCGGGCAGCATCGACAAGGGCAAACGCATCAGGCTGCAGCGTATATTCGTCTCCAATTACCTCAAGTTTTATCCAATCAGTATGGAATAAGTCACGTGACATTTTTGCCAGGGTCACCGCTTCTTTAGCATTATGACAGCCAGCTGTATTTGGCATTAAAGTGACATCAAGCTGCTGAATAAAATCCCAAAAAGTTTTACCGCCCTGATGCTCGGGTGATTGACGACGAAGCGCAATCGTAACAATTTGTGACTGCGCTGATTGAATACTATCAAGCATAAGCTGCGGCGAGGGATAGAGCGCCGAACCGATTAAAAAGCGGCTGCTAAACGACTGCCCATATAATTTTAATACGTCATCAGACATAGTGATTTTCCTGACTTAACCGCCTTGAACTGCGGTCAGCATTTCGATCGATTGATTATTTTCAACCATGGTAACACTGTATTGCTTGCGCGCCACAAACTCCATATCTACAGCAATAGCCACCGAATCAGGGTCAACCTCGCGCATCCGCAATAATTGATCAACTGTAAGGTTGCCCGGAACCTGTGTTACTTCGCCGTTGAGAGTGATTGTAATCATTGCTATTTATCCGGTGGCTAAATCTGCCATTTGGTGAGAAATACTGGACCAGTCTAATTGCTGCGGAAAACCTAATTGATTAAGTACAGTGTGCACAACCGCTGGTGCTAATAAAAATCCGTGTCGATACATGCCGTTAACTGAAACAAGCTTGCCATCATGAATGATCGCCGGATGATTATCGATAAACGCAGGNCGACATTTTGCGTTCGCTTCTAACACTTTTGCTTCAGCAAACCCTTTATCAATACTATAAAGCGCCGACAACAACTCCATTGACGACCTAATAGTAATTTCAGCTTCGGATTCACTTTCAATTTCCGTTGCACCAATCACGTATATATCATCAGGTTTTGGTGCTATATAAAGCTGATATCGTGGATGCATGAGCCTAACAGGGCGACCAATATGTACTGCTGGAGCATGCACTCTGAGCACTTCACCGCGAACTCCACGCAAAGGCGCTGACTGCGCGACCAACTGCTGCTTCGCAGCGAAACCTCGACAGTCTAAGACACAGTCAAATTGCGAAACAAACTGGGCATCGAGCAGCATAGGTAAGGCTTTCTCTATACAGCTAACGCCATTTGCCTGAATAACTGGCAACAAGCCGGCCAGTAGCGCACGATTATCAATTGAGCCCTCATCTGGTAAGAAGCAGGCATAGTCAAAATTGGCCGCTAAACTCGGCTCAAGCTCGCGCAACTGAGCATGATTAAGCAATTGATAATTCGCATTCGCCTGATCTAAGGCATTGGTAAAGTAATGATAGTTACCAAGATCGCCATGATGCGCAACCACCAAAGAGCCTGCTTGCAGCAAACCAATATCAACCCCTGATTGCTGTAAATCGTCTGACCATTGTTGCCAAATTGGCAGCGACTGCAAGCCAAACTGATAGACTTGCTGATCTGCATGCACTAACTCAGATAATGGCGCCAACATAGCAGCTGCAACATAGGCCGCACTATCGCCAGCGTCAAACGACATATCAAACAGCGACACATCGATTGACGAGTCAGCCTTCTGATGCTCAAGTGTAAGTCGCCAAGCAAGCAATCTGCCTAGCAAACCCGCACCAACAATAGCTATTTTTGACATTGGCCTACCGAGCTTAAACTTCTTGGTAAATCTCTGAACCTTGCGCTTTAAATTCGGCTGCTTTCTTTTGCATCTCTAAATCTAATTGCTCTGCTTTCAAATCAACAATTGTAATGCTCTCACCCTGCACCTCATAACCGTTATCACGAGCGTAATCACGCACATCTTGAGTGATTTTCATTGAGCAAAATTTAGGCCCGCACATGGAGCAAAAATGCGCCACTTTACCCGACTCTTTTGGCAGGGTTTCGTCGTGATAGCTGCGCGCAGTATCCGGATCAAGACCAAGATTAAACTGATCCTCCCAACGAAACTCAAAGCGTGCCTTAGATAGCGCATCATCACGCAACTGTGCACCAGGATGACCTTTTGCTAAATCAGCAGCATGCGCAGCAATCTTGTAAGTGATAATGCCCTCTTTGACATCATCTTTATTGGGTAAGCCAAGGTGTTCTTTCGGCGTAACATAGCAGAGCATTGCGCAGCCGTACCAGCCAATCATTGCCGCACCTATACCTGAGGTAATATGGTCATAACCTGGAGCAATATCGGTCACCAAGGGGCCAAGCGTATAGAAAGGTGCTTCATGGCAATGCTCAAGCTGCTTATCCATATTCGCTTTGATCATATGCATAGGAACATGACCTGGGCCTTCAATAAAGCACTGTACATCGTGCTGCCAAGCAATCTTGGTTAATTCACCCAAGGTTTCTAATTCACCAAATTGCGCCTCATCGTTGGCGTCTGCAATAGAACCTGGCCTTAAGCCATCACCAAGTGAAAAGGTGACATCATATTGCTTCATGATTTCACAAATTTCAGCAAAGTGGGTATACAGAAAATTTTCCTGATGGTGTGCCAGACACCATTTCGCCATGATAGAACCGCCGCGTGAAACAATCCCTGTGACCCTTTTTGCAGTTAAGGGAACATAGCGAAGCAACACCCCAGCGTGAATAGTAAAGTAGTCAACGCCTTGTTCCGCTTGCTCAATCAAGGTGTCGCGGAAAATTTCCCATGTGAGATCTTCCGCAACGCCATTCACTTTTTCTAAAGCCTGATAAATCGGTACTGTACCAACCGGCACTGGCGAATTTCTAACAATCCACTCACGTGTTTCGTGGATGTGATTACCGGTCGACAAATCCATCATTGTGTCGGCGCCCCAGCGAATCCCCCAGGTTAATTTTGCGACTTCTTCTTCAATAGAAGAGCCCAGTGCCGAGTTACCAATATTACCGTTAATTTTCACCAAGAAATTACGACCAATAATCATTGGCTCAACCTCAGGGTGATTTATATTGGCTGGGATAACTGCACGCCCTCTAGCGACTTCACTGCGCACAAATTCTGGGGTGATTTGCGCAGGTATTGCAGCACCAAA
>JABSRR010000045.1 GCA_013215025.1 Pseudomonadales bacterium | reverse complement strand
ACGCAGAAGCCTGACTGCAATACGTTGTATAGACTGGTTTGTTCAGCATGTGCAAACGCTTTTAAGCGAGCAGTTAAGGCTTCACCAAACTCAAACCCCAGCTGTTTGCCGTTACTGTCAAGATGCTCAGGCCTGGTAAACTGAAAAGGGAGCTCGGTCAGTTGGCTATTTTGTAAACGCTGTTGCCAGTATTCAAGTTGTTGATGGTCCGATGGCTGCGAGGTAAGAGTCCAAGCATAGTCTTGGAATTGATAAGCTAATGGCTTAGGTTTTTCCGCAGCAAATGCATAGTGCTGATAAAAGCCAATAAGATCTTTAATGAATATATCAATCGACCAGCCGTCTGCAATAATATGATGAAAGGCAAACAGTAAGGTATAAGAATGATGTTCAAGCTTATCTGTATCAATGAGCTGAAATCTTAGCAGTGGCTCTCGATCAAGTTGAAAGGGCTTAAGTAAAAACTCAGCTGCATGTGTAACTAAACCAGCCTGGTCGTGCTGCCAGTTTAGGTATTCAAAGCTAACATGGTTGTCAAAGCTGAGCTTTGCCGTTGCTTGTTGCTTACTGAATCGACTTTTAAGTATATGGTGTTTTGCAATGAGTGCATCAAAGCTGTCTTCTAAAGCGGCAAGATTTAATGGCCCGTGAATGCGCAGCGCAAATGGAATATTGTATTGATTATTATTTGGCTGCAGTTGGTCAAGAAACCACAGTCTTAGCTGGGCAGGCGTGAGTTTATTTTCTTCATCCTCGGGTTTGTGTTGCAGGCTAAAGCGAGTATTTGCATTGACACCAGCCTGCTGCTGTTGAATATGAGCCGCTAGCTGCGCAATGGTAGGCTTATCGAATAAATCGCGCAGACTTATCTCGGTCTCAAATTGCTCAGAAAGAGTATTAACAATGCGCGCCGCGAGTAAGGAATGGCCGCCTAAATCAAAGAAGCTATTATTGACGCCAATCGGCTCAACCCCAAGAATAGATTGCCAAAGGTCAATCAAAGTCTGCTCGGTTTGATTGCTAGCAGGTGTAATGACCAGTTTAATATCTTTAACTGAAGGTAGCGCTGATTTATCTAGCTTGCCATTGGCAGTTAATGGCCAGCTGTCGAGCAAGATGATCTGGCTTGGCAGCATATAATCAGGCAGCTGTTTCGCTAAATGTTGGCGCCATTCTGCAACTTGTTGCTGCTGATCGGCAGCAGACATGTTGTCAATATTGTTTGTGGCACTGATAACATATGCCAGCAAGCTTTCGTCGCGCACGAGGCATAAGCTATCTTCGATATTGGCAATGGCTTTAAGCGCTTGCTCAATCTCACCTAACTCTATACGTAAGCCGCGTAGTTTAACTTGATCATCAATTCTTCGATGAAAATACAATAAGCCGTTGCTGTCTTGATAGACTAAATCACCAGTGCGATAAAAGCGTTGGTTTTTAGAATTAATATACTCAGCTAGACTCGGACTTTGTATAAACGATTGTGCGTTCAAGTTGTTATCTTGATAGCCTAGACCAACCGCTTGACCGCCAATTAATAATTCCCCGATTTGTCCTGGCGCAACGGGTCTCAGCCATGGGTCAACGACAAGGGTGTCGACATAATGAGGCGCCGAGCCAATTGGTATATTCCGGTCAGTAAAGGCATCTGGCTGCTCTATAGTGAACGCTGTGCTGATATCTGTACATTCCGTGGGTCCATACATGTTTACTAGTTGAGCGCTGGCATTTGTATGCCTTAGCCAATCTAATAATAGTGATATATTTATCCGTTCACCGCCGAGAAGTACATAGCGTAGACGGCTTAAACCTAGATAATCAAAGCTTGCTGCATATTGTGCAATAGGATAAAAAGCACTGGGCGCACAGTTGATAATGCTAACGGCATATTGCTCAATATCGTTATAAAATTTTTGCTCGTTGTATTGTTGCGTTGCGGGGAAAACAAGCCCAGCACCGGCTATTAGACCTGCAAAAAAATTCTTTTGGGTTAAATCAAAACCGATAGCTGAAATAATATAGAGTCGGTCCTGCGGCGAAAGCTGATAGTGACTCTGATACCAATTGGCTAGCAGCTGAGCATTTTGCTGAGAAACCGATGCACCCTTCGGTTTACCCGTTGAGCCTGAAGTATAAATGGTGTAGAACCGATTACTTGCCTGTGTCTCAATAGCTTTNAGCTGCGATAGCGTAAACTCGCCATTACTTTGATCGGCATGCTTAGTCGTTGCATGAATACTTGTTGCAAGCACGGGTTCGACGAATAGCGTAGCTAAAGAGGGCATAGTCATGGCCTCTAGCTGACTAGTAAAGTCTTGCTCACAGACCAGTAAAGGCTGCTCTGCACTTTGCAAAATATAGGCGATTCGCTCGGCAGGATAGTCAATGTCTATGGGAATATAGCTTTTACCTAAATACAATCCGGCAAGAATTGATGCGATACATTCAAACCCTGATGGCAAACACACGGCAATGCTTTGATGCTCGTTTTTCGCATCGCAGTCTTTTATCTGCTCGGCGATAGCATGCATGGCATGCATTAATTCGCGGTAGCTAAATTCTCGATTGCCCTGGATAACTGCTGTTGCATCGGGTGTTAGGCGACTTTGCTCAATAATCTGGCTGATAATTGGCACAAAGGGCTGTTCGTTAGACGATGTTTCTGAATGGTGCAACGGGCGCGACGATGGCGAGATAAGATTTTTTAGTTGCGAAATTTCTAGCTGTTGCTGCTGGCAAATCTGCTCAGATAGATAAGCAAGCTGGGCTAAAAAGTCTTCACCGGCGAATTTTGATGCAGCAAAACCAAGCTGCATTTCAAACACTTGTGCCGATGCCGTGCCGCAGTTCATCGTCATGAAGTTAACGGCGTTCTCCATCACCGACGGCACCATAATTAATTCGGCATCAGCTTGCTGATGGAAATTAAAGCGTCGCTCGGTGATATAGAAATTAAATTGATAGCTGGTGTCGGCCTGGGCAAACAGTTTTTGTAGCTGCTGATTGGAGATGCCAAATTGCTTATCTATTGACCGCTTCTCAGCTTGGATAGCTTTGGCCATGGTAACAACATTGCTGTGATTTGGGTCTATCACAACAGGGCGCTGCTCGAAGTGGCAGTTAAGACTGGTTTTACTGACGCCCGAGCGACCTGCCACCGCTTCTAAAAAGTAAAACGCTTGGCGTTGAAAATGCTGGCTTGCCAAGCATAAGGCAAAGCANGTCTTGAAATAATCGGTAAGGCTAAGTTTGTGTGTGGCACAAAAATTTTCAATCGCTTCACTGTGTTGGCGATTTAATTTAAGGCTAAGAAATTGATAATGATTTTCTGTAGTGGATGCAGCCGAATCTTCATCCGTGGCGATGTTAAAGCCGCCAAAGCTGTCAGGCAGTGCTTCAACACTCTGCGCCTTATCTTGCCAAAAATCTATGCCCTGAGCTTGGTCAATATGATGGCGTTTATATTCAATCTCTGCTTGATAGCTGTCGCTGATAAATAAAGATTTTAGCTCGCTATCGGCCTTAAGCGCGTGCTCGATAGAGTGAATCTCATGTTGTGTAAAGAAGCTGTAGCAGTGCGATAGCTGTTGCGCAAAGGTCTGCATGCCGACACCATCTAATGCGCAATGGTGCGTGCTAAAGCATATGCTATGCTTGCCATGATGTTCAACTAAGCTGAGCTGCATTAGCGGCTGCTCGGCAAGACTTTGCTCAGTAAACCGATAACTCTGGCGACAAATGTTCACACAGGCCTCGGCAGCATCATCAGCGTTTAAATGGCTGTCGAGTGATAGCTGCGTAAGCGGTAAAGCGGGTGCAGCATCGATAGGTAAAATACAGCCATAAGCCGGCTCAAGGCCTGCTGCCCTCGGAAATAGACGTTCTGAGCGCACAATGCGTAAACGCAAGCTGCTAAAATAGCGGGGTAAAATCGCTAAGCATAATGCTAGCCGCTCAGGCTCTATTGTCTGATGCGTGTGATGAACATAGCCAATAATATTCCGAGTTGAGTCGGGAGCTAACAGGCTGTCTACATACAGGTCACGCTGCATGGGTGATAGTGGCGTAATGGCCTCAAAGTTGTTGGCTAGCAGCAAGCGTTCAGGCATGAACGCTATCGGCAAAATTTCAAAACTGCCAATCGGCTGCTGCAGGTCAACCTCGCAAAGCTGCTGCAATGTATGTGTGTAAAGCTCAGCAAACCAGCTTACGGTTTCTTGTTTAAACAGTGCAGTATTGTATTCAATCGATAGCTGCATACTGTTGGCATGAATAAACGCTTGGTCGGTCAGGCTCCAGATCTGATCAAATTTAGCCTCTGAATCATCTAGCGCTATCGGGCTAATGCGAACATCGCCCAGCTTCAGTTGATCAAATTGTGAGGTATCAACTTGCTGTGAGATAAAGTTAAAGCCATATTGAATCAGTGCGTTATGCAAATCTGATTGACCGAGTTTAAGGCGCTCAATGATGTCATTAAGAGGTGCGTCTTGATGCTCAAATGCCTGAAGAATATTGCTTTTGCACTGCTGTAAAAAATCGCTCACAGAAGGATTATTTTCAAAGCGACTGCGTATCGCTAGCGAGTTAACAAAATAACCAATCAGCTTCTGTGTGCCATTATGATGTCTGCCAGCAATCGGTAAGCCAGTTACCATATCATTTTGCTGAGACAGCTTATTGAATAAAATTTGCTGTGCGGCGAAAAAAAGTGTGAACGGGGTAAGCGATTGCTTTATGGCTAAAGCCTTGGCGCGCTCTACTAAAGCCTCTGGAAGCTTGAGATTATATGTGTTTGCTTTGGCAAATTGCGTTTGTTTACTTCGAACCGCATCCGTCGGCAGTTGCAGCAAGGCAGGTGCGCCAGAAAGCTGTTGTTGCCAAAAATCAATCTGTTGCTCAAGTTTGCCTTGCGCTACTAGGGCCTCTTGCCAAGCTGCGAAGTCGGCAAAATCAAACGCTAATGGTTCAAATATATCGCTTTGCAACTCAGCCTGCTGCTGAGTAAACAGCATGGCAAGCTCTTGAAGTAGATTTTCAATCGATACTCGGTCACCAATAATATGATGCATATTAAATAACAGAGCATGTTGCTGATCCGCGGTTTTAAATAATTGTGCACGAAACAAGGCTTGCTTGCTTAGCTGGAACGGTTGCAATGCTGATTGCTGTAGATGCTGCGTGAGCTCGCTAGCCTCACACTCGATTATATTAAGCGTTAGATCTGTGTCAGGGTCGCCAGGACTTAATATCCGCTGCCTAACATTGCCCTCAGCATTTTCAAACATGCGCGCACGAAATACATCATGGCGATCGATCAGCGCTTGTATCGCATCGGAAAGCTTGTTGATCGATAATTGCCCGTCTAGCTTAACGGCCATCGGCATATTATAACTTGCAGCCTCTGGGTGTAGCTTATGCATAGCCCAAAGACGCTGTTGATTTAAGCCCAGCGGGAAATCTTGATCTCTATCCAGTCGAGGTATTGTGGCGCTGTGGTTTTGTTCTGCCTGTTCGCGGGCCCAGCTGAGTAGGCGCGCTTTATTATCTTTTAACAGCTGCATTAAAGCTGGCGTCATCACGCCTTTAGCCGCTGAAACTTTTAATTCATCACCGTTGAGACCGATTTGAATCTGATGCTGTTGCAGCAGTTTAAGTAATTCAGTGAGGCTCATGCCAACGAAACCTTGTGATGGCAGTTGGCTTTGAAAACTTGGAATAAAGGATTAATCGCTGCCATGTTTATAAAGTAAAGCTCTCGATTTCGTCATCGTTGCTGCTGTCTGTGCTATTGCTCTCAGCAAATACAGCATTGGCAAGCTGTTGCTGCTCTACCATTTCAGCAATGGCAGTAATGGTGGGGTTATTAAATATTTCTCGCAGCGGTAAGCTGACGGCAAACTTTTCTTGGGTTAGCGTGAAAGCCTGTGTCGCATTCAGCGAGTGCCCACCAAGCTCAAAGAAATTATCATCAATCGATATTGCTTCGACGCCTAATACGGTTTGCCAGATACTTAATAGCTCCTGTTGAATTGCGTTTTCGGGTGCAATGATTTGCTGCTTTGGTCTGTCGATGACTGGTTTTTTCAGAGATCGCCGATTAACTTTACCGTTAGGCGTAAGTGGCCATTGTAGTAGATAATTAAACTGGTGCGGCAGCATATAGGCGGGAAGAGATTTCGCAAGTGCCTGCTTAAGCAGCTTCTCATTGGCCTTAGCTGCTTCGATATCGCTAACCAATATATGTGCAACCAAAACCTCATCGATTACATTGACGATGACTTCTTGATAGTCTGCTTGACTAATAATGGCGTGCTCAATTTCGCCAAGCTCGATGCGCAGACCTCTGAGTTTTACTTGATGATCAAGTCGGCCTAGGTACTCCAGTTGGTTCTCAGCATTTAATCTGACTAAGTCGCCGGTTTTGTATAGCTTTGGCGAAACCTGTTGGCTTTGCTCAAAAGGGTTGTCAATAAACGCCGCGGCCGTTTGCTCAGGTAAATTTATATAGCCGGATGCTAGGCCAACGCCGCCAATATAGAGTTCGCCTGCAATACCCGGTGGTTGCAGTTGCAGCTGCTGGTTTAAAACGTAAAGCTGTGTATTGGCAATAGGTTTGCCAATCGGCACTGTGAGATAGCTTTTGTCGCGTTGGCAGTCATATGCACTGACATCGATCGAGGCTTCAGTTGGTCCGTATAGGTTGCTTAGCTGGCATTGCGGTAATTTACTTTGCCACTGTTTGAGCTGTTCTATCTGTAAGGCTTCCCCCGAGGTGAAAATCTGCTTGATGCTAAGCAGCTGTTCTAAATCATCTAGGGCTAGGAACTGGCCAAACATCGAGGGGACAAAGTGCAAACAAGTGACAGACTGTTGTTGAATCAATGTGTATAAATAATGGCTGTCTTTATGGCCGTCAGGTTTGGCAAAGCACAATCTTGCGCCGCTTAATAATGGCCAAAATAATTCCCATATTGATACATCAAAGCTATACGGTGTTTTTTGTAGGACCACGTCTGAGTCATTCAGCGGATAGCTAGACTGCATCCAAAGCAGACGATTGAGTATGCCTTGTTGTGTAATCTTTACGCCCTTAGGTGTGCCGGTNGAGCCTGAGGTATAAATAACTGCAAAGAGTGAGTGTGCGGCAATATCTAGACGAGCAGTTTGCTGTTGCTGAATTTGTGCTGACAATGGCTGGTCGAGACTATGTTCATCGCCGCTCCAGCTGAAATGCCTAATCGCTAGTGGGCAATCTGCCAATGCAGTGTTGATTTGCGAGCGATTGTCAGCGCTTTGATGTGACAAAGCTTTACTTATCAATACAGAAGCTGCCGCATCTTCAAGTATATAGGCTAGCCGCGACGCTGGTAAGTCGATATCTAAGGGTAGGTAACAAGCCCCAACTTTATGGATGGCGAGTAGCGTGATCGATAACTCTATACAGCGTGGCATGTGTACGGCAATTAACTTGCCAGCAAAACCTTCATGCTTAAGCAATCTTGCCAGCTGATTAGCTTGCTGCTCGAGTTGCCGATAGCTAAGCTGCTGATCATCTATGCTTATAGCAATATTGTTAGGTGTTAAGTCTATCTGGCGCTCAATCAGTTCAACTACCGCCCCGGCATCTGATGCCGCTGCTAAAGCTGCGAAGCTTGTTTCAGTTTGATTGAAACCTTGCGGTTGTTCTTCAATGGCTGGGTTTTGCTTTGAATATGATCGCAGCCAAAAGTCCTGTTGTTGTTGATTGATTAAACGCAGTTGGCCAACGGTAGTGCTTGCTTGTTCAGTTACTTGCGCAACGATACGGCTGAAATAATCTGCCAAGCGATCAACGCTTGAGGCTTGGAAATATCTGTTTTGGTAACGAAACTGAAGCGCAATACCGTCTTCAGTTTCACTGGCATGCAGCGCTAGAGGGAACTGTGCATCTTGTTCTAACGCTGGCAGCGGAGTTGCGCTTAAGCCTTCAACATGGCTAGTGGTAAGCGGCGTATTTTGAAAAACAAATAATGTTTGAAAGATGGGGCTGATATCGGCTTGTGGCTTCAGGCCCTGTGCACGAACAATTTCCTCAAACGGCATTTGCTGATGATTCAATGCGTCAGAACAAGTTTGCTTTAGCCTATGCAGAAGCTTGATAAAACTGTCCTCAGGGCTGAGCTCAATGCGTATAGCCTGAGTATTGATAAAGCAGCCAATGATATGCTCAAGTGCTGGATTGCTGCGGCCTGCGATAGGTGTGCCTATCGCGAAGTCGAGCTGCCCAGTCAGTTTGTGCAATAGACTGGCATATAAGCTAATCAAAACCATGAACAGACTGGCTTGCTGTTGCTTAGCGAGCAGTGCTAATGCGGTGGATTGTTGGCTGCTAATCGATAAGCTAACAATTCCATCATGTTGCTCATGTTGATTATTTTCTTGATCATAGCTATCAAATGGAAGGCTTAAAATAGGTACGTCAGCCAGCTGCTGTTGCCAGTATGCTGCTTCGCGTGCTGCCTGGTCGCGATAAGCCTCGCTTTGTTGCCAGGCTGCATAATCAATATACTGCAGCGCGAGTTCATGCAAGCTTTGTGCGCCCATTGTGTATAAGCTTATGAGCTCTTGTAGTAGTAAGCCCATTGACCAGCCGTCACTGATGATGTGGTGCATGCAAACTGACAGGATATGACGATTCTCTGACTGTTTTAACAGCGCAATGCGAATCAGTGGCCCTTGCAGTAAATCGAAAGGCTCGGAGAGCTGTTGCTGCAAGAAAGCGGTTTGTTCGAGGCTTGCTTGGTCATAATGTTGAATGCTTAACGGTAGATGCTCAAGCACCACAATCTGCGGTTGTCCTTGCACTAGCTGGATATGACTGCGCAGGCTCTCTTGGCGCTGCACTAGGTCATCGATACTGCGTTGCAGCTTATCAATCTGCAGCTCGCCTTCTAACATCAACGCACCATGAATATGATAAGCGTCGCTGTCAGGCTCAAGCTGATGAATGAACCAAAGGCGCTGTTGAGCCGAAGAAAGCGGTAGCTGCATACCCCGCGCAATAACAGGAATTTCAAGCGCGGGCGTGGCTGCAGCGCTGGCCTGTTGCAAAAATTCTATGATATTCGGTTTTTCGGCTTTAATTTGCTGCAGCAATGTGTCCGTCATTGCCCCTTCGGGCGCAGAAAAACGCAGCTGCCCATTTTCAAGCCAAAGCTGAATGTCTTTTGCTGCCAATTGTTGCAGCAAGCTTACTGTGTCCATGTGATTACTACGGCGATTTCTTATACTTCATATTAGCCAATTATTCATTTTATGACTGAATCAAAGCTGTGGCTAGATTTAAAGTGGGTTTTTATTGGAAAAGTACAACAAAAACAAGCACTTTACTCGTTTGTCGACGCAGCTTGCCGTTTAGCTTGTAAGCTTCAGGTAAAATCGAATCTGTGATTATCAAATGGACATTTTGTTGCCCTGCTGTTAGTGTGGCTGCAATAAAAAATAAAAGATTTAGTCTCCTTCTCATTCGCCTTTTGTTGTTATGAAAAAGCTTAACCTACCTTTATTTGTATTCTGCTTGGGCTGCTGTGGTGCTTTGCAGGGACATTCGGCTTTAGCAGCCGATGAGCTGCCAGTCGGCGCGGAAAATCTAAACCAGTTCGCCCCGCAAATTGATCAACGCAAACTCGGAAAGATTGAAGAAACCGATACTTTGCAACTGCAGTTGAGTGCCAGCGATAAAGATAACAATAATCCTGTGCTTAAATTTAGCCTATTGCAAGGCCCATCTGGCTTAAGCTTGGGTGACTCAGGCATGATCAGTTGGAGTACGGATTACTCAGATGCAGGCGACTATATGGTGGTGGTCGCGGTCAGTGACGGAGTTAAGCAAAGCCAAAAAACTCTGCCTCTAGTGGTAAAAAATAAAAATCGTGCACCGCAATGGCAATCAAATAGCCTGCCCAGCGTCGCTGAAGGTCAGTTATTTGAATATCGTTTAAATGCTCAAGATCCAGATAAGCAAGTGCTGGGCTTTTCACTGAAGTCTGCGCCACGCGGTATGCGTATTGATGATGATATGCTGATTTTTAGCCCAAATTTCAAGCAGGCTGGCGAATATACCTTTACGGTGGTAGCTAATGACGGTGAAGACAAAGTGCCAACGACGATGACGCTGATGGTGCAAGATGTGAATCGTTTGCCGGTGTTTAGCTCCTCACCCCTTTTGACCATCGCTGAAGCAGAGACGTATCGCTATCGCCTACGAGGGGACGACGAAGATGGTGATAAGCTTAGCTATCGTTTGCTGCAAGGTCCTGCTGGGATGCAGCTTGAGAATGATGAGCTGCTGTTTGAGCCGAGCTATGAGCAAGCGGGTAGTTATACTGTGGAGCTTGAGCTAAATGACGGGAAAGCGTCAGTGCCGCAGTCTTTTCAGCTTCAGGTTATGAATGCTAATCGACCGCCCGTATTTCAGATGCCTGCCAGTGAAAGCTTACTTGCGCAGGAGAACGAAATCTGGCGGCTTAATATTTTAGTTAGCGATGCTGATAAAGATGCTTTGCAGTTAAGCTTGCTGCAGGCGCCCGTTGGGCTCAGCATTGATGGCAACCAGCTCAGCTGGCTGCCTGACTTTTCTCAAGCGGGTGAGCATGAGGTAGTGGTTCAGGCCAGTGATGCAGAAATTTCTGTTACCTTGCCACTGCGTATTAAAGTGCTTAACACCAACCGACTGCCAAACTTTGACTCAGCTGCGCCGACTGCGGCAAAAGAGACTGAGCTCTACGACTATCAAGTTGTCATTTCAGACCCTGACCAAACACCGCTTCGCTTAACGCTTGCGCAGGCACCTGAGGGTATGCAGTTGCAGGATAAAAGTTTACGCTGGCAGCCAAGTTATTCTCAAGCTGGCGAGCACTCAGTTGAGCTGGCCTTATCGGATGGTGAGGCCAGTGTGCAACAAGCCTTTGTGATTACAGTAGCTAATACCAACCGTGCGCCAATATTTTCTCAGCCAGTCAGTTCGGTGCTCGAAGGTGAGCAATACGAGTACAGTATCCAGTTCAGTGACCCTGACCCTGAAGATCAAACTGTGCTGCAATTGTCCATCATAGAAAAGCCGCAGGCCATGCGCTTTGATGACGGTCGTTTAAGCTGGCAGCCCGATTTTTTTAGCGCGGCTGATTACCCAGTTGTCTTGCGTGTCTCGGATGGCGAGCTGAGTACTGAGCAAGCCTTTCAGTTAAAAGTGTTGAATAATAATCGCTTACCACGCTTTACCTCGACGCCGATTACTCAAGCACACGAATCCTTAGCCTATGAGTACACCCTGAGTGCAGACGATGCAGATAAAGAAACCCTGCAATATACGCTGCAGCAAGGTCCTGCAGGCATGCGCCTAGATGGCGACAGCTTGAGCTGGTTGCCCGGCTATAAGCAGTCGGGCAAGCAGGCAGTGACGCTGACGGTAAGTGACGGTATTGATGAAGTTGAGCAAAGCTTTTTCATTGAGGTGTCAAATGCTAACCGCGCACCTAATATCGACAATATTAGCGATCAGCAGCTGTTGTTAGGTGAGCGGCTGAGCTACCAGCTGCAGGCCAGTGATGCTGATGGTGATAAAGTACAGTTTAAACTGATTCACGCGCCAGAAGGTGTGAGCTTGTCAAAACGCGGTAAGTTAAAATATACCGCTAAGCAGCTGTTAAACGAGGCCACGGTTATTGTTCAGGTAGATGATGGTGAGTTAAAGCAACGTCGACGCTTTTTACTCAGCGTCGTGGCACCCTAAAATCAATATCGGTTTGAGCTGCTCTAACTTTTCGTATCTCATTGAGTAGCATCTCTTTTAATAGTATCTCTATTAGAAACTTAGTCCGAAATCTATCAGGTTCTGGGCGACTTTCTCAATTGCTTGGCTGTTCATTGATCTACCGATTGCAGAAAGTTGCCAATGTTTATCACGGCTTAGCGCGCTAAGAAAGCCTGTGTTATAGTGGTTAGATGACAAAATTATATCGACATCAAAAAGCCGCTGAGGATAGCAAGGTTGATTTAACACCGATGCTTGATGTGGTGTTTATCATGTTGATTTTTTTTGTGGTCACCGCCAGTTTTGTCAAAGAATCGGGCTACGGCTTATCCAGGCCCGAGTCAGAACAAACCCCGCCGCCAGATGCAGTGCAAAATATAGTGTTCGCCATTACTGCAAATAATCAGGTTGAACTTGATGGCAGGCGCATTGATGCACGTTCGGTGCGGGCCAACGTGGAGCGATTATCGGCCTCAAACCCCGAGGCATCGGTTATTATTCGGGCAGATGCCAAGGCTAAGCATAGAACCATCGCCTTGATTTCAGATCAGGCACGAGAAGCGGGCATTGCGCAAATCAGCTTGCTTATCAGTGAGTAAATCACTAGTCACTCGCTAGCCAGAAGATGGCAAAGCTCATCAATCATCATTAACGATAAGCCCCACACGCGTTTATTTGCAAACTCATAAAAAGGTAATTCATGCGATAAGCCTGCTTTTTCAATCTGCATAGCCTGTCGATTTTGCTGATCTTGAAAAAAGTCCAGCGGTAACCAGAGCCAATCTTGAACTTCGTGATTTGCGCTTGGTGATAACTGATCGTTGGCAGCGAATATGATTGGCGTAACCGTCATAGCGGGTTTAAATGCTCGATAAGGTCTGGCTAAAATATCACTCAGACGGCCAACCCGCTGAATAGATTTTGCTGCAATACTCAGCTCTTCCGATGCCTCACGTAAAGCGGTTATCGTAATATTGGCGTCATCGAGATCTTGTTTGCCGCCAGGAAATCCCATCTGCCCGGACCATGGGTCATTGGGGTGTTCAGCACGTTGAATCATCAGCATATGAAGACCATCCGGCTGTTGATCTAAAATAATACACACCGCTGCTCGTTGTGAAATCGGTCGGTACCATTTTTTTTCGGCTGGCCACTGCTGGCACTGCTGCTGTAACGCCGCAGAGATCACGAGGCTTGCTTAATTACTGCCCATTTGTGAGATGCCCTGAATGCGTTCTAACTCACGCAGCAATGCTTGATCACTTGGGTCGATCACGGTAAGTCCCTTGCTCGACATTTCGTAGGCTTGGTAATAGTCGCTTTGATCAAGGCGGATGCGGGCCAGCCAATAATAGCCTTCAGCCATGCTAGGGTCTATGCGCACCAAGTTTTCAGCAAGGTCAGCTGCTTCAGCATAACGGCGTTTGAAGAAATTAAAGCGAATACTGGCAAGTTGTTCGTCAACAAAAGCGGGGCTGGCTTCATTGATGCCAACATCGGCGCTACTATCACTGCTGCCGTCGGCATATTGGATGTTGTCATCGCGTAATGCTGCATAGATGTCTTGCTCTTCTTTGGGCGCTTGTGGCGCACAGGCCGAGATAGCTAGCAGGCTTATAATCAAAATAAGGATGTTGTTTTTTGTTATAGAAACCATTGTAGGAACCAATTTTTCTTTGTTTTGCCTTTGATTGTACACTTAACCGTCTGCTTTGGCTCGTTTCCGCGCGAAATAGGCATGTAAATAGCGTCATCACAGTCTTGACGGCTTAATAGTCCGCTTGACCGGTCTATCCAGTAATGCTGAATATCTTTGGGCGCAGGTTTTGCTGTATCGATACGCCGATCATGGCGCATGATTTCCGCCCAAATGGGTAATGCACCTGTGCTGCCGGTCAGCGCTAAACTTTGATTGCTGTCGTTGCCCAGCCAGACCACGCTGAGGCGTTGGCGATTAAAGCCGGCAAACCAACTATCCCGCTGAGCCGAGCTGGTTCCGGTTTTTCCAGCCCATTGCTGTCGTGTTGATAGCATGGGTTGTACACGCTTAGCGGTGCCATCATGGATGACCGCCTGCATAGCAAATTGGGTTTGATACATAAGGCTAGGTTTGAATCGTTGTTGCAGGTCTAGGCGCACCCGCTGCAGCGCCTGGCCATCGTTATTCCGCACGCTATGGATTGACTTTAGTGGCGTATAAAATCCATCACTGGCAATAGTGGCGTACATTTGTGCAACATCGATCGGGCTGAGGTCGACAGCGCCGAGGCTTAACGCGGGTACCTCAGGTATTGTTCCTTGAACGCCTAATGCTCGTAGGGTTTTAGCTAAACCCGCGACCCCAAGCTTATTCGCAAGTCTAGCGAATGCCACATTGTAGGATTGTGCCAACGCTTGATACAAGCTAACTTGACCGTGAAAGCGCTGGTCAAAATTTTCTGGCTGCCAAGGGCCTGACGGCGTGGCGATAGTAAGCGGTGAATCATCGATGAGCTGATTTAAACTGATACCCTGTTGTAGCGCTTGTACTACGACCGCAGGTTTGATCAATGAGCCAATCTGGCGCCGCGCATCTAAAGCTCGGTTAAAGCCCGCCCGTCTTGGCTGGCTATCGCCGACAACAGCTAACACGTCACCTGTGTGAAAATCTACAGTGACGACTGCGCCATTAATCGTTTGCGGTGAGGCGCTGGCCGCGTCTGGCTGGTTGAGTCTGGCAGCGGCTTTCGATAATGCAGTTTGCGCGCGTTGTTGCCATATTGGATCTAAGTGAGTAAATATTCTTAAGCCCTGGCTAGATAAGTCTTCTTGACTGTAGTCACGTTTTAGCTGGCGTTTCACTAAATCTAAATAAGCAGGTGCTGATTGACGAAAGCGCTGAGAATTCGCAAGCTTCAGTGTTTGCTGTTGCGCCAGCTGTGCTGCATCAGCTGTGATAAATCCTTGTTGCTGCATTAATTGCAGCACTAAATTACGTCGTTGTATGGCTAGTTCTGGGTTGCGCACAGGGTTGTAGCGAGAGGGGCCTTTTAGCATCGCAACTAATAGCGCGGCTTGTGAGAGATTAAGCTGATTTATCGGTTGACCAAACAGGTACTGACTGGCTAAGCCAAAGCCATGGATGGCACGAGGCCCATCTTGTGCGACAAATACTTCATTGACATAAGCTGTTAGGATCGCCTCTTTATCCAGGCGTACTTCGATTAACAAGGCCATTATCGCTTCGATGATTTTTCGCCAATAGAATTGTCCATCAGTCAAAAAATAATTCTTAGCTAACTGCTGGGTAATGGTGCTGCCGCCCTGCACGACATGACCTGCTTTAAGGTTCTGATACAGCGCCCGCAATATCGCGCTGGGTGAGACGCCGATATGCTGATAAAAGCCACGATCCTCGGTAGCAAGCAAAGCCTGTATTAAAGGTTTAGGAATTTGCTCAAAGGATAGTTTAATGCGATCGGTCGCCGAGTCTGCATCCAAGCGGCCGATTTCAATAGGAAGAATACGTATATAGCCATTTTGAATACTGGACTGGACCCGCTTAATTGCGCTTGCCGATGGATTGAAACTGACTGTGCCTTGGTGGGCGGGTTTTTCACCATCCCACCATGAAAAGCGGGGATTAGATATATGCAGTAGTCCACCATCTGACCAGAAGCTAGCATGTTGAGGGTGTTTGCCCTGTCGATAGCCGGACAGTCTAAGCTGCTCAATGATTGTTTCTCGGCTCAGGTTTTTTCGGTCATATAGTTCCACACTTTTTGCATAGACTTTTGATGCTTGTGCGTATTCACTCTGCGCTAATTTTTCCATTAGCCAGGCATCCAGATAAGCCAGCGCAAATAGACAAACTACAAATAGCGTTAGCAACAGCTTGAGGCAGCATGCGCGGTTGGGTAAATTTTTCAACATTGATGACTGGATAAATTTATTGGAGTCAGGATAATGACTGCAAATTTTAAGCAAACTGAGTGTGATTTTATATGGCCAAGTATGATATTTATGGCGTAGGTGCAGCATTAGTCGATACTGAAATTGAAGTCTCAGATCAATTTTTACTCGATGCCTCAATAGATAAGGGCGTGATGACGCTAGTTGACGAATCTCGTCAGCATGAGCTGATGCAGTTGCTGCAAAATCATCTTGTTGCCTCGAAGCGCGCCTCAGGCGGTTCGGCGGCTAATTCTATTATTGCAGCCAGCTACTTAGGTGCCTCAACGTTTTATAGCTGTAAAGTTGGCAATGATGAGAATGGCGCTTTTTACTTGGCGGATCTAGACGCAGCTGGGGTTGCCGCCAGCAAAGCGCATTCAACCGCGGACGGTATTACCGGTAAATGCTTAGTGATGATTACTGCAGATGCAGAGCGTAGTATGAACACCTATCTTGGCATTAGCGAAACTTTAGCAATTGATAACTTAAGCCCTGAGGCTATAAAAGATTCAGCTTGGGTTTATATTGAAGGCTATTTAGTAACTTCTGATAACTGTCGCGCTGCTGCGATACGTGCCAGAGAAGTCGCTGAGTCGCATGGTGTGAAAACTGCCTTAAGCTTGTCGGATCCTGGCATGGTTGAGTTTTTTGGCGACGGTTTAAAAGCCATGCTAGGTGATGGCGTGGATTTACTCTTCTGCAACGAGGAAGAAGCAAAAGGCTTTGCCAACAGTGATAAGCTTGAAGATGCTGTGTCAGCGTTAAAGACGGTGGCAAAATGCTTTGCCATTACGCTTGGCAAGCAGGGGGCTTTATTATTTGATGGCCAGTCCTTAATTCAGATTGATCCTTACACGGTTGATGCGATTGATACTAACGGTGCCGGTGACGCATTTGCTGGTGCCTTTTTATATGCCATCAGCCAAGATTATGACTTTGCCACAGCCGGTAAGTTAGCATCCTATGTGTCGGCGCAGGTAGTGAGCCAATTTGGCCCTCGATTGGACCAGGCGGGCTACCTTGAGGCTTTGGCAACGATTCAATCACCGGCCACGGCATAAGCCTTTTCACCGGTACGTAGCAA
>JABSRR010000044.1 GCA_013215025.1 Pseudomonadales bacterium | reverse complement strand
GCATTTGTTCAGCAGTGCGAAAAACTCGAACCGCAACAGTTTGCAGGCAAACGTTTTTTTCAAGCGCGATACCAACAAACGACTATTGCGATAGCCTATACCGGTATTGGTCATGCCGCTGCTCAAGAAACAACTGCGCTACTGATCCAGCATATCTGCCCTAGCGGCATCCTTTTTGTGGGCACCGCCGGCGGTTTACAAGCCGGCCAAAAAGTGGGCGAATTAGTCATCGCCAATGCATATTTGGATGTTGATACTGCTTTGCTCTGTAATGCCGTCGAAGGCTCAGCATTTGATAGCGCGCTATATGACCCACATCGTCAGCAACGGCTGCAGGCACATCAATCTGTTTCTTCAACAAGCCAGAATTTAGATCATTATTTCGATGCTGCAATCACTCGTGGCTGCCTAGCCTCTACTAACGTTTTTCCTGCGCCAAAAGAAGCCATGCAGCTGATTCAGCAGCAGTCCTGTCTCGCGGTAGAAATGGAAGCAGCCGGTTTCTTTCGTGCCGCTGTTGCACAAGCTGTGCCTGCATTGATGTTGCGAGCAGTCAGTAACCAATTGGATGCACAGGGTAATGACCTGGGTACTGATAGCCAAGCTATTGGCCTATGCGCGGAGCGTCTAGCTGCAGCTATGGTGCCGCTGATTAAGGCCTGGCCCGGACATGAAACAAACCAAAACCTGAACCAAATGCAAAGTGAAACACAGAGCCTGCAGCAAAGCACAGCGATGGATACTCACAGCAAAGGCACAGGCGCTAATGAACTGATTGCACGCTTTGACTTAGAGCCGCACCCTGAAGGTGGATTTTATAAGCGTATCTATACCAGCCAAGATATGACAACACTTGATGCACGCTTTAACAGCTCAGACTCGCGACCGGTATGCAGCGCAATTTATTTCTTATTAGGTGCTTTCGCCGCTGGCGACTTTTCAGCCTGGCACCGGATTCAATCTGACGAGTGCTGGCACCATTACAGCGGCGCACCGCTACAGCTATATATCCTCAATCCTAATAAGCAAGCACTTACAGAAATCACACTTGGTCAGCCGGCCGAGGGGTTCACACCTTTCTATTGTGTACCGCATGGCAGCTGGTTTGCAGCCAAGAGTTTGGGGGAGTTTAGCTTTTTTGGCTGCACGGTTAGCCCAGGCTTTGACTTCGCCGACTTTGAACTGGCACAGACCTCATCCCTAATCGCACAGTTTCCTGCGCACCAGCGTTTGATTCAGCAACTTTGCCGCAATAGCACTGAAGATCGATGAGCCTCTGCTACTAGCCCTTGGGCAGCTGATGAATAGAGGCAACCTTATCCTCGTTGCGATTCTCGCGCACATCGCTATCCTTCGCGTTTACCAACTTGCTAGACATAAAGTTTAGTATTTCCTCGGCTGCAGAGGGTTTGTGAATTAAGTAGCCCTGTACTTTTTCACAACCTAGTTCGCGCAAAAATTCTAGCTGCTGTTCGGTCTCTACACCTTCAGCAATCACCTCAAGGTCTAGCGATTTTGCCATACTCACCATTANCTTGATNAGCTGCTCATCATTTTCCGACTGACCAATACCAAAGGTAAAGGATTTATCGATTTTCAAATTATCTAACGGTAGTCGTCGCAAATAATCCAACGACGAATAACCGGTTCCAAAATCGTCAATCGACACTCGAATACCCATATCGTGCAGGGCGTATATTTCGGACAAACAGGCCTCTGGATTTTCCATCATACTGGTTTCAGTAAGCTCTAATTCAATCTGCGAAGCAGCGATATCATATATATCGAGCAACTTACGAAGTTTATAGCGAAAATCCGCATTGCTAAGCTGTCGTGAGGAAAGATTCAGCGCAAGTCTAGGAAGCTGATCTAGGTGTAAACACCACTCTTTTAACTGCACCAAGGCAGTTTCTAAAACCCACATACCAATATCACGTATTTTTCCGTTTTCTTCTGCAATTGGTATAAACACATCGGGCGGAATTTCCTCGCCTTGCGCGGTTTTCCAACGAATAAGCACCTCAAGCGTGCTAATAGATTGGCTGCGTAGATCAAATATCGGTTGAAACGCTAAATAAAATTCATGCTGCTCGAAGGCTTGATGCAGCAGAATTTGAATCCGCTTACTGTCATCAATCTTAGTCTGCATCTCTGTCTGGAAAAATTGATAGGTGCCGCGCCCAGCATGCTTAGCCGCATACATGGCGGTATCGGCATCTTTTAATAGCGTATCTGCATCGGCAGAATCTTGAGGAAACATTGATATACCAATGCTGCTGGTGACATTGAAGCTATGTTCGTTTACGCATATCGGCTCGTATATTTTATCTAAAATAGTCTTAGCTATGGCGGCTGCATCATCAGTATGTTGCAGGTTAGGCAACATCACCGCAAACTCATCACCGCCAATCCTCGCAACACAGTCGCTGGCTCGGATACTGTCATGAATGCGTTTAGCAATAACCATCAACAATTGATCGCCGCAGGCATGACCCAGTTTATCGTTAATGAATTTAAAATGATCAAGATCAATAAAAAAGACCGCCAGCTGCTGCTTAGAGCGTGATGCTAAATGTAGTGTGCGAGTTAAGGTATTTAAGAAATACTGTCGATTTGGCACATCAGTCAAACTGTCATAGTTGGCCATATGCTGCAGCAAGTCTTCATCATGCTTGCGTGCCGTAATATTTTGAAATATCAGCACAAAACCATCGCCTTCATTCAGGGACTCACAGGAATATTCCACAAAGAATGACTCGCCATCTGCTTTGCGCCACTGATTATGTACATAGCTCTCAGCCTCAGGGAAAGCAAATGCTGTGCGTAGCTTGCGGTATTGATTGTACTGTCGATCACTCACTTGATCAGTGACCGTCATCCCCTTAATCAATAAGTCACGAATATTCATTGCTAGCAAATCATCGGCCGGCAGCGCTAGTAATTCGCCAGCATAGGGGTTAGCAAAATTTATATTGCCCTTTGTATCAAGCCCAAGTACGCCTTCACCCGCCGACTTAAGCAGCATTTGCAATTTTTTATTTGATGACTCTAGCTCCTGCTGCGCCTGCTGCGCATACGCTTCAGCTTGGCGTAATTTTTCTAACATGCTTAGCCGGTTTTCATTGTAGAGTAATTTTTTCGAATAAAACTGAAATAAATAACTGACCAGGAAAAATTCAGCACCCAAAATGCCGGTCTCTAAAAGACCTTGATAATTCGGTAAAAAGTCTTCTATCCATAGCCGGAATTGCACAAGGGCTAAGCTCAAAAAACTCAATGCCGGTAAAAAACCGGATAATCGCCCTGCTACCAACACACCACCAAAAGCTAAGGGTACAAACATCAAAGAAGCGAACACGCTGTGCTCTGGTGCAGCAAGATAACTCAAATAAGCTAAACAAATCAGATCTGAGACGATAAAGAAAAACGCGATAAAAATCATACCGAGATCGTTAGGCTTCTGAAATGCAAATAAAGCAAAGAACAGCCCTGCGGTAGTACAGTAAAAAGCTAATAAACTTATTAAGTGACTCGGAATCGAAAAATCAAAAATGGCTGTATTATGTTGAAAGGCTAAACTCATCAGGCAAAAGCCGAATAAAAAACGATAGGCGTGGTAGAAAAGAAAAATCCAGTTAGAAGGTGAGCGCACCACTAATAGCGACTTATAGGAGGAAAAATCACTCTGTAGAAACATCAATTAACTTCCCTTTAAACAATAAACACTTCCATAAATCGCGGTAGCTAGATTATCGCCCTAAAGCAACGTAGCCAGCTTGGCAGCTAGCCTTTAAAAAATATTGTGTTAGTAGTAACGTTGATTGTTACAGTCCAACATTGTTGATCATCTTTTACACTTTTTACACTCGACAAGCAACGGGTCAAAATTCATTAGGCTGTGTTACAAAAATTAGCCAGACAAACAGCTTACTTAATAAGTAACAAAGCTTGTTGAACAAGTGTATTACATATATCAACACTTGCAATATTTGACGCTGAGTGGCGTTTGCTCGTCTCAAACCATCGAATGTTCATGCATATAAGATGGCAAAGAAGCTGCGAGCAAGACACAAACAACGATATCCAATCAAGCTAGCAGCGATCAAATGCTTTAGAGATAACTTAACTACTAATCTTTACGCAGCAAAGTCAGTTAATGTGCATCAAATTATCTACGTCATTTACCCCATATGCATTCACAGCAAGCTCTGCTAACATGAAATTTGCTCTTAATACCATGTAGTTTTTATAGTTGTTTTATGCGCGCATCGCAGCAAATTTTTAAAGTACGGCGTCAGTATAACCAGTGGGTCAACAACCAAACTCTGGAAGATTATGCACTGCGTTTCACCGCTAAAAGTGCACGACGCTGGAGTGCCTCGATGGTTGCCTCGACAGCGCTGGGTGCCACTGCGTTTTTAGCCTTAGAAGCGATTGGCGGCGCAATCACGCTCAATTATGGGGTTGCTAACGCCATCTATGCGATATTGACGGTAAGTTTGGTCATTATCCTAACTGGCACCCCCATTTGCTATTATGCAGCTAAACATGGTTTAGATATTGACTTGCTGACGCGCGGAGCGGGCTTTGGATATTTAGGCTCAACCATAACCTCACTGATTTATGCTTCGTTCACCTTTATCTTTTTTGCGATTGAGGCTGCAATTTTAGCCATGGCGTTAAAAGCCTTGTTTGGCATTCCACTAGCGATTGGCTATGTCATTTGTGCGCTTGCAGTAATCCCTATTGTCACACACGGTATAAGCTGGATATCGCGATTCCAAATAGGCACGCAACCCATCTGGCTAACATTGCAAATTTTAGCCATTGCCGCTGTGCTGTATGTCGAGAGTGGTAAATTAAACCAATGGCTGCTGTTTGCCGGTGCGCAAAATACTGCCGTTGGCCAGGGTGGCAGCAGCACAGATTTCAACCTACTGTTATTTGGTGCCGCGTCGGCAGTATTGTTTGCAATGGTGGCGCAGATTGGTGAACAAGTAGACTACCTTCGTTTTTTACCGGAAAAGCAAACCATCAAAGCGAGCAAATGGTGGTTATCACTGCTCTTTGCCGGCCCCGGCTGGATTCTACCAGGTATTATTAAAATGCTGTTTGGCTCATTCTTAGCATGGCTTGCATTTGGCCAGGGCCAAACGATAGCACTGGCCGCAGATCCAACACATATGTATCAACTAGCGTTCGACTATATGACGCAATCACCAATGCTATCCCTGGCCTTAGCCGGTGTAATGGTGATTATCGCGCAGATGAAAATCAACGTGACTAATGCCTATGCCGGCTCTATAGCTTGGTCAAACTTTTTCTCACGTCTCACGCACAGTCATCCAGGTCGAGTTGTTTGGTTAGTATTTAATGTCAGCATAGCCTTGCTGCTGATGGAGCTTGGTATCTATCGTGCTTTAGAAAATGTGTTAGGTATGTTTGCAATTATCGCGGTAAGCTGGCTGGGCTCGCTCTCAGCTGACTTGTTAATCAATAAAAATGTAGGTTTAAGCCCAAGCTATGTCGAGTTTAAGCGCGCTCATTTATATGATATCAATCCAGTGGGCGTAGGTTCTATGCTGCTATCGTCAATTATCGGTATCTTATGCTACCTAGGTAAGTTTGGCCTTGAGGCACAGGCGCTAGCGCACTATATCAGTCTTGCAATAACTTATATCGCGGTACCAGGCATAGCCCTGTTAACGGGTGGCAAATACTATATAGCCCGACAGCCGTCGCTTGATCAGAATCAATCGCACTCCGCTTGCACGATTTGCGAAAATGTATTTGAACAAGAAGATATGAGCTTTTGCCCGGCCTACCAAGGCCCAATTTGCTCACTATGCTGCTCCTTAGATGCACGCTGCCTTGACAGCTGTAAGCCGCAGGCACGCTTCTCAGAACAAACCGCGAATTTCGTCAAACAATGCCTGCCTCAACGGCTGTCATTTTTAGCCGAATCAAAATTTGGCTACTTCAGCTTTTTATTTGCGCTGTTGGCAGGGCTTACGGCTGCACTATTAGCCCTAGTCTATAAGCACATGCTGGTTCAGCAGCCTGAATTTGCCGAAACGCTAAAAAGCTTGCTGGTCACGCTGTACTTCATTCTGATGATCATTTTTGGCATTCTGGCTTGGCTTGTATTGCTTACCAAGCAAAGTCGCCTGGTCGCTCAAGAAGAATCTAACCGGCAGACACAATTACTAATAACCGAAATTGAAGCACATAAGGCCACAGATTTAGCGCTGCAACAGTCGATGCAGCTGGCAGATGCCGCCAATAGTGCAAAAAGTCGATACCTGACTGGGATCAGCCATGAACTTCGAACACCGCTACAGTCTATCCTTGGCTATGCGCAAATTCTCGGCCGCGACACCCGCCTGCCAGAAGAGCGCCAAGAGTCGGTTGCGATCATACAGCGCAGCGGTGAATATTTAGCAGATTTAATCGAGGGCTTACTCGATATTTCACGGATTGAAGCAGGCAGGCTTGAAATTTTCAATGGCCAAGTCGATCTTCACACATTATTGAATCAACTGGTTTCAATGTTTCGCCTGCAGTGCGCTACCCGCCAGATAGACTTTATTTACCACTGTAGTGAGACTTTGCCTAAATATGTCAATGTTGATGAAAAACGTTTGCGGCAAATCCTCATCAACCTTCTCTCTAACGCGGTAAAATTCACCGAGCAGGGCCATGTTATATTTCGCGTTAACTATCGTAATCAGGTTGCCGAATTTATTATTGAAGACAGCGGCATCGGTATGCAACAAGACGAGCTGAGCCGAATTTTTCAACCGTTCGAACGCTTACGAAAATCACAGCTTGCAGTAGCTACAGGTACTGGACTTGGTTTAACTATAGTAAAACTGTTATGTGATATTATGGGTGGCGATGTCAGTGTTGAGAGTAAGCCTGGCCAAGGCTCTATCTTCAAAGTCATGTTAATGCTGCCGAGAGTATTGAAGCCGGTGAGCGAGCCCAGTCAAGAACGACATATTATTGGCTACCAGGGCCCCAGTAAAACTATCATGGTGGTAGATGATGAACCAACGCATCGTAGTCTAATGATTGATTTACTCAGCCCATTAGGTTTTACACTGCTTGAGGCTCGCAGTGCCGAGGGCTGCCTAGCTGATGATCAACTCATGTCAGTAGATTTGTTTTTGCTAGACATGTCATTACCGGGGATGCAAGGCATAGAATTAGCCAATTATCTGCGCGCTCAATCAATTCAGGCCCCGATCATTATGGTATCGGCCGATGCCGATGAAAAACACGTCTCCAACAGCAGTGAACATGCACACGATGCATACCTGGTGAAGCCAATTCGCTTACAGGCACTGCAAGAAACTATCGGTCAATTATTACAGCTAGACTGGCTTAGCCAAGCTGCCACCTCTGGTAATGATCAAAGCACGGCAATACCAAGTATGCATGCGCTGGATAATCGCTTATTGGCCAAACATACCGCAGCCGCCACAGCTGTGATCGACATACCTAAGCATCACGCGATTGACGAGTTAATTTCATATGCAGAACTTGGCTACGCCAAAGGATTTCGTAAAAAGCTGCGTTCTTTAGAACATGATCAAAACTTTCCACCCGAACTATATACACAGCTGTTAGAGCTAGCGAAAAATATGCAATTTAATGATATTGTCGCGATACTAAAATAATCTTTTCGAGCATGCTTATGGATACGCAAGACACGGTAGTATTAGCAGTTGACGACTCATCCGAGTCATTGTCGCTGATCAACGATGCGCTCGAGCAAGTAGGTTTCTCTGTCTTGATCGCACTGGAAGGTAAGCAGGCGATCAATATTGCCGAAAAAATGCGCCCCGATATTATCTTACTCGATGCGATTATGCCGCAGCTAGATGGCTTTGAAACGTGTAAAATGATGAAAGCCAACCCCTTGCTCATGGATATTCCAATTATTTTTATGACTGGTTTAGCGGATACCGAGAGCATTATCAAAGGCCTTGAAGCTGGCGGGGTAGACTATTTAACCAAACCCATAGCCCCCGACGAACTAGTCGCGAGAATGCGCGTACACTTAGCCAATGCTGAAATCAGCGCCAAAGCGCAATCGGCATTAGACATTACTGGTCAACATTTATTTACCGTTAACCAACAAGGAAGCTTAACTTGGGCAACCCCGCAAGCAAAAGCTTTGTTTAATGAGGCCAATATTAATACCGACTGGATTCAGCGTCAGCTGAGTCAACAAATTATGCGTTGGCTGGCCACTAAACCAGCTGTTGGACAAAGCTTAAAGCTGAATAATATTGTGCACCCTCTGAGCATTCGCATCATCGAGCATGCAAGTGGACAAGAAATTTTACTGAAGCTGATCAATGGCAAGGCGCCCAGCGGTGCCGAAAAGCTCAAACAGCAGCTGCCGATCACTGAGCGTGAATCCGACGTACTGTATTGGATTGCTAACGGCAAAACAAATCGCGAAATTGGTCAAATATTAGATACCAGCCCGCGCACAATCAACAAACATCTTGAGCAAATTTTTAAAAAGCTTGAGGTCGATAATCGCACCTCAGCAGCAGCTATTGCGATTCGCCTGATTGCAGTTGATTAAAAGCGCTGGACAAACCGCTCATTACAAATCTAAACCGCGCCACCATCTGCACTAGACTGGTTTTCGCTCAGCATGCCGGCGCTAATAATAAAATCAATAATCTCGGCCAAACCTTCCTGCTGCTTAAGATTGGAAAATACAAACGGACTATCGCCGCGCATTTTTTTTGCATCCCTATCCATGACGGCAAGCGAAGCACCAACAATAGGCGCCAAATCGGTTTTATTGATAATCAGCAAATCTGACTTTGTAATCCCCGGCCCACCTTTGCGGGGTATTTTATCGCCAGCCGAAACATCAATTACATAAAGCGTTAGATCGGAAAGCTCAGGGCTGAAGGTGGCGCTAAGATTATCGCCACCACTTTCAACAAAAACCACATCTACATCACCATGTCGGGCACAAAGCTCATCAATAGCGGCCAAATTCATAGAAGCATCTTCTCGAATTGCGGTATGCGGGCAGCCACCCGTCTCTACGCCGATAATTCTATCGGCTGCAAGTGCTTCATGTTCAGTGAGAAACTTCTGATCCTCTTTGGTATAAATATCATTCGTCACCACCGCAATATTAAAACGGTCTCGCAGCGCGGTACACAATGCTTTAAGTAACGCGGTTTTACCTGATCCCACCGGGCCACCAACGCCAACACGTAAGGTTTGATGTTGCTTCATAAATGACTCCCTTTTCTCTAACTCAAGACTTAATCATCAACGACTGCCAAAATTATGAACGAAACAGCCGAGAGTATTGATGTTCATGACGACAGCTTAATAGCGCCAAACCTGGCAAACTCGTGCCTATCTGTGTTGGTGATACACTTAACGCATAGGCTACAATCTGACTCAATTCAGGTATTAACTGCGACAACAGTTGTTGAGCACTCACCTGGCCCAAGGGCACTAGCTTAGTCGCAGCCGCCACTTGATTTTCTAACCACGACCACAGCAAACCATAGCAGGCAGAATAACTGTCTATCTGCCATGCTGAAGCCGCCGCCGCAAACATACTAACAAAGCTAATCTGCACTAAATGATTGTTCGGTGTACGCGTAAGCGTTGCAACTTTATCAGTCGAAGGCTCAGCTTGACCCATGCTTGCGCGTGTCGATGCTGGAGACACTTGGCTAAGGCTGAAAGGGGTTATCTCAAGCCCCAATGCAATCAGCAATTTAGCCAGTGCCATACCGGTTGCACTGTCAGCTAACTGTAATTCTTTGGTTTCTCGCATCGCAATAAGCTCAGCGTTCGCTTGCAACAGGCCTTGCGCATCGCAGCTTTGATGATAATGCAACATACGTAGCAGCATTGGCAGATCTGTTTGCCCCATGCCATAACGCAAATGGAATCGCAGCCACTCATAGCAACTGGCTTGATCATCAATATACTTGTACTCAATCGCCGACTCTAAGCCCTGCGAGAAAGCATATGCCCCAACTGGCAGCGTTGCACTGCTAAGCTGCATTAAACGCAGTAAGGCCTGATGGTCTATATGTATATCAGCTGCCGACATCAGTGCTGATGCTCGTGATGTGAACTGCTATGCTGGCCATGGGGCTGATGTGCATATGCACCCGATTCCGGACAAAACACCATGGACTGCTGGCGCAGCTGCAAGCCTAATAATCGCAGCATATCCGCCAACACATGGTCATCAATAAAAATCAACTCACGCTGACGAATTTCTACTTTCACATGCCGATTGCCGAGGTGGTAACAGGCCTTAGCAAACTGCAGCCAATTATCGCAGCTGGCAACACAGCAAGACTCTAATGCACCCTCAACTCGCACATATTTACCGCAGTGCGTTTTTAAAATTTCACCTATTTGTAAGGTTTGTCCGCGCTGTAAAAATACGCGCAGCTCTTGCCCGGAATCTGTGACGGCTTTAAAACGGCCTTTTTCACGCAAGCTATGATCAAGTTTCACCGTCTCATCGATGGCAACGGGCTTATTTAATGCAATTCGCTGATAGACCTCATACATCGGCAGGCACTCGCTAAAATAAACTGTACAACTGGCTAAGCGGCAATTCGGTTGCAGGCTCACAGCTTAGTAATTCACCATCCGCTTTGACTTCATAGGTTTGCGGGTCAACCGTAATCTCAGGCATCCAGGCATTGTGAATCATATCTTGCTTACTAACGCTGCGGGTGTTTTTACAGGCCAGCAGCTGCCGCGAAAGGCCGTACTGTTCAGCAATCTGATTATCCAAGGCAGCCTGACAAACAAAGCTAACGCTGGTTTGACTTGCCGCCTTACCAAGGGCACCGAACATCGGCCGATAATGCACCGGCTGCGGCGTTGGAATCGAAGCATTAGCATCGCCCATTGGCGCCGCTGCAATGAACCCTCCTTTGATAATCAGTGATGGCTTAATGCCAAAAAAAGCGGGCTTCCATAGCACAAGATCGGCCAGCTTACCTTCCTCAATAGAGCCAACCTCATGCGCAACACCGTG